>JAAYZO010000795.1 GCA_012514865.1 Lentisphaerota bacterium
CACGGAGTCCGAGCTCGATCTCCGCCGCAACCAGATCCGCACGAGGCCCCCGAGCCGCGGCTCCGTCTTGGTGCACTCCGAGAAGGAGACCTGGCAGGCGGTCACGCCTGACCTCCGCCAAGAAGATCTAGGCGCCGCGGCCCGGACTCTTGTGTGGTGGATAGCCGGCATCGGCGCCGGCATCCCCGAGCACTGGCTCGGCTGGGGCCGGGAGACCACCCGCGCCACCGCCGATCAGATGCAGATTCCTACTCTGCACATGCTCCAGACCCGGCAGTCCGCACTCCGAGCTCTCCTGTCGGACCTCTGCTCCTACCAGATCGACACCGCCATCCGCGCCCGCGTCCTGCCCACCGACGTGGATGCCTCCTTCACCATCAACCTGCCCGAACTCCTGCCGCCCAACTCCGGGGAGATCGCCGCCACCCTCAAGACGGTCGCCGATGCCCTCAGCACCCCCGCCGCCCAGGCCATCATGCCCGCCGACCGCCAGTCCGAGCTGATGGACCTGCTACACAACGCTCTCACCCTCGACCTGCTGAAGTCCGGCTCCCGCCGAAATGCAGCGAGTCAGGACGATTGCCGCGCCGCCAGTCCAGAGGATGAGCCCCCGCTCGAGGAGGACACCTCATGAGCTGACGCGATCCCATCCCCCCTCACCCTGGGCAGATCACTCCGTTCGATCTGCCCGACCCCAAGGAGGTCACCCCCATGTTCTCCCAGCTCCTCTCCCAGATCCGCGAGGCCCTGGCCGCCCTTGCCTCCGGCGACCTGCAGGCCGCTTCCGCCCTCGTCCAGGCCATCCTCAGCGCGGAGGTGCCCGAGGACGACCCCAACGCCGGTGAGATCGCCGCCATCAAGGAGACCGCCTCTGCCGCCGCCGAAGCCCTGGCCGCCGGGGACTCCGCCACTGCCAAGAAGACCCTGCAGTCCCACCAGGTCCAAAGCGAGTCTTTCGAGGACGACCGACCCCCCACCCGTCCCCTACCCGATGACGCGGAACCCGCCCCGGTCCCGGGCCAGAAAAGCCCCAAACAGACTCACCACAGCGCCGACCTCAGCCAACCCTCGGAGAAGGGCCGACTGTGGGAGGTGACCATCATCAAGGCCGGTCGCGCCAGCAACGGTGACCTCTACACGCCGGAAGTGCTGCGGCGCAGCGTCCATCTCTTCGAGGGCTGCCGCGTCTACGACAACCACCTGACCAACGAGGAGTTCTTCGCCAACCCCAACCGGCGCGTGGGGGACCTGCTGGGCTGGATCTCGGGCGTCCACTGGGACCAGTCCTCACAGTCCCTGCGCGGCATGTTCCACTGCGCCGCCTCCTGGCTGCGCCACCTCCTCTGGAACCTGCACCAGGAATCCGCCACCATCATCCCCGGCCTCTCGGTGGATATCTTCGTCACTTATGACAAGCCCCGCACCGTCGAGGGCCGCACCCTCAAACCCGTCCTGGAGATTGCCAAAGTGAACAGCGTCGACATGGTCCACTTCCCCGGCGCCGGCGGCAGCGTCGACCGAATGGTCGCAGCTAAGCAGGCCGAAGACGCGCCCACCGCAGCCAAGCACGCCGAACGCAAGTCCGCTGCCAGACAGGCCGAAGACGCGCCCGCCGCAGCCAAGCACACCGAAGACCCGGCGCCCGCTGCCCAGCACCCTGCCCCAGGGAATTCCCCGGATGCAGCGATTCGGAGCGAATCACGAGCCCGAGCGCCCATCGCTGACTCCTCTCGCCTGCAGGAGCTGGAGCTGCGCCTCTACCGGCACGATCTGCGCGCTACCCTGGCCGAGAGCGAGCTGCCTAAGCAAGCGCGAGACTTCCTCTACCGGGAGTTCTCCGACCACCAGGTGCCACCCGAGAGGATTGAGCGAGCCATCGCTGACCAGCGCACCCTCATCAACAGCCTCGCCCCGGAGGCCCGCGTCACCAATGCCGGGTCCGTCCGCGGCGTCGGGCCTGTGTCCGAGGTGTCCGACTTCGCCCGCGACTTCGAGTCCCTCGTGGGCTGGGGTGAGCGACCTTACAAGGGCCGCTTCCGTCGCCTGTCGGACTGGTACGTCGCCCTCACCGGCGACCAGAAGTTCCGCGGCACCCTGGACCCCGAGCGCACCACCCAGGCCAACGTCACCACCCTAACCATGGCCAACATCTGCGCCGATGCCCTCAACAAGCAGATGATCGCCCTCTGGGAGGGCGCCCCCCGCTGGTGGGATCCCCTGGTAACCTACTACGACACGCCCCTCTACCAGGAGGTCAAGGCCACCCGCGTGGAGGAGATCGCCAACCTGGCCACCGTCATCGAGGGCAATGCCTACGTGGAGGCCGTCTGGGGAGACACCCGGGAGACTGCCGAGTTCCTGAAGAAAGGCAACTACATCGGCATCACGCTCGAGTCCATCATGGCCGACGACGTGGAGCAGATGAAACTGCTGCCGGAAGTCCTCAGTCGCTCCTGGCTCAATACCCTGGGCACCCTGGTCTCCAACGTCTTCACCGCCAACGGCGGCACCGGCCCGCTAATGTCCGACGCCAACCAGCTCTTCGACGCCGTCAACCACATCAACCTGGGCGTCGACGCCCTCGACTACACCTCCTGGTGTGCCGCCGCCGCCGCCATCATGGGTCAGGTGCTCCCCGGCTCCGGTCGTAAGCTGGGCGTTCCGCCCGCCTTCCTCCTCGTGCCCACCGAGCTCTACAACACCGCCCGCGCCATCGAGATCTCCGAGCTCGGCCCGTCCATGGTCCCCGTCCCCAACGAGTTCAACGTCTGGCGCAACCTCTTCCAGACCGTCCTGGTCCCCGACTGGGCCGACGCCAACAACTGGGCCGCCATGGCCGATCCCAAGCGCGCTCCTTCCATCGGCCTCCATTTCCTCCAGGGCCAGCAGACGCCGGAGCTCTTCACCGCCGACTCCCCCACCGGCGGGGCCATGTTCACCAACGACGAGCTCCGTATCAAGATCCGCGGCTGGGTCGCCTGCTCCGTCGCCGACCACCGCCCCCTCTTCAAGGCCAACGTGCCCTAAGCGAACCTACTGATTCACGAGCAACCCTCGCTGCCTGGCCCATCTCCCCTCTCCCCTTCCTTCTCAGGGAAGGGGAGGCCGGGAGGGGTTAGGTCATCCCACCCGGAGGCCCACGTGTGAACCTGATACCGCCCTTGCAGGCCCGCCTAACGCTCATCCCCAGAGCGGATCGCTCAGGTGAATCCGGCGTCAGCGAATGCAGCGCACTCGCGAGCTTCACGGGCACCCGCGCCCGCTTGCAACTGTCCGACGGCGGCGGCCGCCCCCTCACCTGGCGCGCGGCCGCCTTCGCCTACCTCTCCCCCGACCCGGACGGCACGACCCTCGCCCAGGAGTCTCGCGCCTCCTGGTCCTCGCCCAACGGCGCCATCATCCCCCTCGCCCAAGACCGCGCCGCGCTGGTCATCACCGACGACACCGGCCGGCTCGACTTAGACCTACCCCACACCCCTCAGACACGCTATCTCATCGTCGCCCTGCCCACCGGCCCCGTTCTCATCTCGCCCCCGCTCCACCAGCCGCAATAGGAGGCCACCCGTGCCCCAGTCCGCCCGACCCTGCCGCGACATCGACCTCGCTTCCCTGGCCGCCGCCGCCGTGGACAGCAACCCCAGCCAGGGCCGAACCATCCGCGTCGGATCCGCCGAAGGCGTCCTGCTCACCGTCTACGCCACCGGAGCCGCCGCCGGCGCCGTGGGAGCCGTGGACTTTGACTTCGTCCTCTCCCCCGACGGCCTGATCTACGACACCGAGCCCTTTACCACCGTGACGGTCACACTGTCCGGCACCGACACCGTACAGGCCTCCAAGTACGTCCCTCTCGCGGGAGCCCACTCTCTCCAGTGGTCCCGCGTCGAGAACACGGATGCAGCCGTAGCCGCCAACAACCTCAACGCCGTGGCCGGCGTCCTCTGGAGAGCGGGATAGTGGCAGAGTTCGTCCAGGGCATCTGCCGGGCGGTTGACCTCTCCGCTCGAACCGCCGACGTCCAGCTGGCCGCGTCCCCGTCCCTCCTGACGGACGTGCCGCTCGCCCGGCACATCACCAGCCTTGCGACCGGAGACCTGGTCCTGGTCATGCTGCCGGCACCTGACCGGCCCGCGCCGGACACCCTAGTCATCGCCGTTCTCCACTGAGCGCGTCCCGGAGGCACCCATGGACAGCGAACTCCTGAAATGGGCACTACAGCAGGGAGGCGTGACCCTCGTCGCCCTGGCCGCCATCGCCCTCTTGTACGTCCTGGGCAAGGAATACGTCCGGG
>JAAYZO010000095.1 GCA_012514865.1 Lentisphaerota bacterium
GCGACCACCTACACCGCCACGGCGCGTATGACCGCCGTCCGCAACCTGACGCCTGCCGACGTGCGCAACTTTTTGCTCGTCCAGGTCACCTTTGAGCTACTGACGAATCCGGCATGACCACCTACACCGCGCGCATCTACGACAGCGGGTTGAACCTACTGCACACGACCACGAACGTGGTCTGGGCGCGGGGAACCTGGCGCAAAAACGACGTTGGGCGCGGCTCCTTCACCTTCCCCGGCCAGGACGCAGCCACGGCAGCGGCGACGCTCCAGAACGGCCGCATCGTGCACGTCACGACGCAGCGTGGCGGCATCACCCTCGTCGTCGCGCTGTTCAACATCGAGGCCCGGTCCTTCTCGCTCACCGAAGAGGGGCAAGAGCTTATCACCGTCTCCGGCACCAATTTCGAGGAGCGTATCGGCCGCCACCTTATCACCGCCGAGATTCACGACGGGAACCACGGCCCGGCGCTGAACGACATCGCGCAAATCATGAGCCACGTGCCCGGCTGGAGCCTGCACCCGACCAGCTTCACCGGGACCGCGAGCGGCACGCGCCACACGTTCAAAAACGCGACCGGCCTGCAGGCGCTCGCCGCCGCCGCCGAGCAATCGGGCGAGATGTGGCGGCTGTTCAGCCTCTCGACCATCTCGCGGGAGATCATGTGGACGCGAGTGCCGAGCGGGGCCGACAGCTACAACTTCACCCTCTATTTCCGGCAGCCGCTCAGCTTCAACGAAGCGACCGACGCCCTCATCCTGCGAATGGACCGGGGCTACGACGGCGCGGAGATGGTCTCGCGCATCTACGTCTACGGCGCGGGAACGGGCGACGAGCGGCTGACCCTGGCCGCGGCGACCTGGTCGCCGCCGGCCGGCTTCTCGCTGAACGACAGCGCCAGCCTGCTTATCAACGAGGCGCTGGAGGCGACCGGGCAATACTGCGTGCGTGAGGTCGTCTTCTCCGACATCGCCGTGCCGGAGCTGAAGTTCGCCATCGAGTTTGCCAGCGACGCCGAGGACTACTTTACCATCCGGGGCGACCAGACGACGCTCTTTGTGGCCGGCTACATCTTCGCCGTCGAGGGCCACCCGAGCATTGCCGACGGCACGGAGTTCACCGTCGCCTCGTCGCTCTACGACGCCGACACCGACCACACCGTCGTCAGCGTGACCGGGAACATCGGCACCAGTACGGCCGGCGGCTACATCGTGCCGACCGAGGATGCGCTGGACGCGGCGCAGGTCGCGGCGGCCAACGCCCTGGCCCAGCGCGCCTACTACTGGCTCAGGGACCGGACGGGCGGCGAGCAGTTCCACCACATCCGGGCCATCTATCACCGCAACGCCCAGCCGGGCGACAAGGTGCGGCTCGTCTACGACAACGGGCGGCTCGACCTCACCGAAGTGCATCAGATCGTCGAGGTCACGTTCTCCATCGACCGGGCGACCGGCATCCGCTACATGGACCTGGTGCTGGCGCCGCTGGACACCCTGCGCCTGCCGCAGACGGAGAGCGTCGTCGCCGGCACGATCATGGCGACGATGCAGAATCTGATGCGCTACGGGCCGGGCGGGCGCGTATCGGGCGGCACGATTCTGCCGACGATGGGCGAGCACCTGGCGCATCCCGATCCCCATCCGGTCTACCTGCGCGCCGACGGCGGGCGGCAGCTCGTCGGCAACCTGCCGGTGGCGTCGGGCATCACCATCGACGGCGTGGACCTGTCCGCACTCAACGCGGCGTATCTGGCGCACCTTCCGGCCGACAGCCACACGCAATACGTCCACCTGACGACGGCGCGCAACATCGTCGCCCGGCACACCTTCGCCCCGGCCAGCGCTGCCTCGCCGTTCCTGCTCGGCGCCAACGCGCAGGGGCAGACGGTCGTGGGACTACGGGCTGACCAGCTCAACAAGAGCATCACGGCCGGGAACGGACTCACGGGCGGCGGGCTCCTGACCACGGACAGGACGCTCGCGGTGGGCGCGGGGCCGGGCATCACCGTCAACCCGACGAACGTGCAGGTGCGGCTTGCCGTCAACAGCGGGCTGTCGCTTTCGGGCGACGCGCTCGCGGTGGGCGCGCCGGAAACACTCGCGCACAACAGCGCCAATGCCGTGACCGGCGCTTCCCACACCCACGCCGTGACCGCCAGCGCCAATCCCGGCGCAGCCGAATCGCTCTTGAAGTCGAGTCCGGCCGGCCACCTGCAGCTCGTGCGGCTCGGGGCAGGCGTGGCGCCCGACCATCCCCTCCACGCGCGCGGCGTCTTCCCGCAACTGCGTCTGGAGACTGACGGCACGCACACCGGCACCATCGGCGTCGATTCCAGCGACAACATGGAGCTGGTCGCGCCGAACAACCTGCATCTCTACCCGGGCGGCGACGTCGTCTTCAATCCAGGCGGGAAGGACCTGCTGCCGCTGGCAAACTATGATCTCAACATCGGCGCGCTGCACAAGAAGTACCTGACCCTGCACGCGGCCGAGCTGTGGGTGGAGACACTGGTCGCGCAGGAGACGATGGCGACCATCGGCGGGCGCATCCTCGTCGGGCCGACGACGACGCTGGAGGAGGATATCGCCGACAGCGCCACGGAGATCGTCGTCAAGCACAATCAGATGGCCGACGGCGATATCGTCTACCTGGAGGACGGCGGCAAGGTCGAGTTCATGGAAATCGACTCCGCTCCGGCCGGGACCGGGCCATACACCTATTCCGTCATCCGCAACCTGGACGGCACAGGCGCGAATGAGTGGTTTGCCGGAGACGCGGTGTTCAACACCGGGCAGGCGGGCAAAGGCTTCATCGACCTGTATAGCCTGTCGGGTGTCAGGAGTGGGGCCGGGCCGACCATCGTCGGGAACGTGCGCAACAGCGCCACGTTCAACGACTGGACCGAGCATTGGGCGATTGGCAACCTGAACGGCCTGTACGGGTACGGAGTAGACAGGTTCGGCGTGGGGCTGGGCAAAGCCGACGCCAACAACCTGGTACTGGACGCCGTGGACGGCATCCGCTTCCGGCAGGGCGGTACGGTGCTGGCCAGCCTGACGGGCACGAGCTGGACGATCGGGCAGACGACCGGGGCGCACATCACGCTCACGCCGACCGACCTGACGCTGAAGGACAACAGTGGAGCCACGGCTATCAACCTCGGCGCTGCCGGCAACCTCATCGAGAAGCCGCTGATGTTCGGCGCGGGCGGCGGTATCTGGCAGGGGACAGGGACATTTGCCAGTCCAACGACTGGGCTGAAGCTGTACAGGAGCGGCACGTCGGGCGTGCTCGCCGGATACAACGACGGCCTCGAGCAGGTCAAGATTGACACCGACGGCCGGCTGTACGCCGCCGCCGGCGGCGTCCGTCTCGACCGCACCGGCATCACCCTGGAAGCTTACACCGGCGGGACCGGAGGGCCAGGAGACGACTATTCAGTCGCCCCATCGCTGGCCGTCAAGTTCGACAGCGCCGCTTACGGGACCGTCGGCAAGCTATTCACCTCTCTGGACGGGCTAGGACAGGGCGGCCCTGTCCTGGCGGCCACAACGGCGAGCACAGATCCCGTTCTGTTGAGCGCATACCTATCTGCGCGCTCCTCAATCGGCACGCCCGGCGAGGCGTACCTGCAAGCCTACGCTGTCAACGCCTCCAATGGTCCCGCCGGTGTGCGCCTGTACGTTGGCGGCACGACAGCCAACGAGGGCTTCACCGTGGACGCGCCCTTGACCCGAATCAACGGCCAACTCTCGACAACTGCGGGCTTGACAGTCGCCGGCCACATCACATCCGAGAACGACATCCGCGCCGCCAGCGGCATCTCGGCCGGCATCAACAGTATCAACATCGCCGACGGGAACATCCTCGCCACCGGCAATTTCCAGAGACGGGTCGGCACTACAAATTACTCCGGCTACATCTACGTGCCCCTTGCCAGCGCGACGACCATCTTCAACGCCTCGGCTCAGGGCGCGGCAGGCACGGCGACCCGCACCCGCGCCCAGCTCGGCGTGCCGGCCGCGGCAAGAGCCGTCCATGTCCGCATCATGTTCCAATCGGCAACTGCCGGCGGCAA
>JAAYZO010000796.1 GCA_012514865.1 Lentisphaerota bacterium
GAGTCGGCGGCGCTGGCCCTGCGCTGCGGGTGCGACCTGAACTGCGGGGACATGTACCGCCACCTCAACGACGCGATCGAGCAGGGGCTGCTCGACGAGGCGGACCTGGACCGCTCGGTCAAACGGCTGTTCGCCGCCCGCTTCAGGCTCGGGATGTTCGACCCGCCCGCGCAGGTGCCCTTCGCCAGCATCCCCACCGAGAAGGTGCGCTGCCGTGAGCACCTCGACCTGGCGCTGCGGATGGCGCGCGAATCGATCGTGCTGCTCAAGAACAACGGCGTCCTGCCCCTGCGGAAAGACCTCAACCACGTCGTGGTGGTCGGACCGAACGCGCAGAACGACGTGGCGCTCTACGCCAACTACAACGGCTTCTCGCCGACCATGGTAACCCCCTTCGACAGGATCCTGGCCAAGGTGTCGGTGGGCACCCAGATCCACTATGGCAAGGGATGCGACCTGTGGCGCGACGAGCCTCTCTCCGAGGCCGAGTTGAACTGGTGTATACGCGGTGACACGGACGTCGTGATTGCCGTGCTGGGCTACACCACCGAGCTCGAGGGCGAGGAGGGGGCCGTAGCGCTCTCCGACGGCGGCGGTGACCGCATCCGGATCGGCCTCCCCGGCAGGCAGCTCGAGCTGCTCAGATCCTGCCGAGAAAGGGCGGCGGGCAAGCCGGTGGTCGTGGTGCTGCTCAGCGGCAGCCCCATCGACCTCTCGGAGGTGGCACCCCTGTGCGATGCCATCGTCTACGCCTGGTACCCGGGCGAACAGGGCGGCAACGCCATCGCTGATGTGCTGTTTGGCGACTACAACCCCGGTGGACGCCTGCCCGTGACCTTCGTCGCGTCGCTGGCGCAACTGCCGCCGTTCACCGACTACCGAATGGCCGGCCGCACGTACCGCTTCATGAGCGCGGCGCCGCTGTACCGGTTCGGCTATGGACTCAGCTACACCCGCTTCACCTACGCCAACCCGAAGCTCAGCCAGGCTGCCATCCGGCCCGGCGACCGTGTCGCCGTGACGGTCGAGGTCACCAATGCCGGCAACGTGGCGGGCGATGAGGTGGTGCAGCTCTATGTGAGCGATGTTCAGGCGAGCGTCCCGGTGCCGCGGCATCACCTCGAGGGGTTCCGGCGCATCCACCTGGTGCCTGGCGAGACGACGACGGTCTGCTTCGAACTGACGCCCGAGCAGTTGGCCTGCTACGCCGATGACGGCACGCCCATGGTGGAGCCCGGAGACTTCCGTCTGAGCCTGGGCGGCGGACAACCCGATGACCCGACCGCCGCCACCTGCCAGGTGACGCTGCAGGTGACGACGCCGACCCCGTGAGGCCCGCGCCGCAGAGCCGCTCCCGCAGGGCTGGACACGAAACGGGCGCGGCTTGCGCAGCGCCCCGAGTCGCCTCACGCCGGACGCGCGCAGAGGCGACGCCAGCAGGTCGCGGACAGGGCTAGGTGCAACGGCAGGGACTGGCCGGGCCTGCAGACGGGGATCCCCAGGTCGAGGAGCATATCAGACCGCTCGAAGGCAGGCCCGAGACCGACCAGGAGGCCATCACCAAGGCAGATCGCGCTCGTGGGCTTCTGGATGGCACTGATCCGCAGCGCCTGGGCGTTGGTGATGCAGGCATTCCAGCCGTAGCCGGTCGCCGCTTCAGTCCAGGGCCTCGCCGGCCAGGCCGGCCTTGACGTGCATCGGGTGGTCATTCAGCGCCCCGACGAACGGATGCGCCGCGTCCCGGATGCCGAGAAGACGCCGCAGGGCCGCCTCGCGCTGTTCCCAGGTCGCACCCCCGATGGCCAGCCGTTCGCCCTCCAGCCTCAGCCGCGGCCGGTCCTCCTGACGGAAGACCAGGCGCGGCCCTTCGGCCGGTTCGTCGCTGACGATCGGCAGCACGGCCTCTGCCTCGACCGCCGCCAGGCCGGCAACGGCCGACACCGGATCGACCTGGCGGCGCTGCCAGTAGTCGACGTAGGCCCTGAGGAATGCCGCCAGGTAGGCATCGCCATCGCCGCCCCCAGGCGCCGTGACCACGCGGGCCGGCGAGCCGTCGTCACGCCGCAGCGGGAAGGCCCGCAGCGCCTCCAGGGGGCTCTCGACCATGACCTGGGGCGCGTACGTGACCACGACCTCGCCCTGTGCCGGGATGGAGCCTCGCCAGTGCAGGCGATTCGCCTCGACGGCCGCCTCGATCACCGTGCCGTTGAGCCTGACCTCGATCGGCCTGGCGCCGGGCGGCAGCCGCACCCGCAGGGTCCCGACGCGGTCCCGCGCTGCCTGCCATGAGCCGCGCACGGTGCCGCGTGCGAGGGGCTGCCAATCCATGGCGGCTGAGCCGCGCAGCGCCGCCGGAGTGTCGCTGACGACCTGCACCAGCGCCCGCGCGATGCGGTGCCCATGCCCGTCGAGGGTGCCTAGGTCCAGTGTTGACACACCGTTCTCCGAGCGCACCGTCAGGGGGTTGCCGTGGTAGCCTGCGAACAGCGTCTGGCCCTCCAGGTAGCTCTCGATCACCCGCAGCTCACCCGGGCGCTGCGAGCGTTTCGGGTTGCCGGCGACCAGGTAGGTCCCCACGCCGGCCCCATAGCGTGACAGCCAGAGGTCGGCATGGGCGGTGGCGGCAGGTGTCGGCTGCCAGCC
>JAAYZO010000797.1 GCA_012514865.1 Lentisphaerota bacterium
AAAAGGGCCGGTCTCTCACAACGGCGGTCCTCGCGGCATCCGCTGCTGACACCAAACGACTTACGGATGCCGTGGCATGAAAAACTTGCCGCAAAAACAGGGTTCTTACGGATAGTAGTACGGACGGGATCTGCGGGCACGGTGCCGGGCGTCGGGACTCGGGCCTCGGGTGTCCTCATCGGCAGAGGCACGGCGGTCGGGTTCCCCTTGGGGACGCGGGTCCCTGACGGGCAGCAGTACGAAGGAGCGGACGATGACACACCCCAAGAGCGGCCTGACCCCGGACGAAGTCCAGGCCCTGGACTTTTCCATCCAGCGCGTCGGCACGCCGACCCTCGAGTCGGGCCTGCGCGATGTCCTGTTCATCCAGGACGACGAGCGCGTCTCCTACTACGCCGATCCCCGCATCAACCGCGACCTCGAGGGGCGCGGCCTGACGCCGCCGGCCTTCGTGGTGGCCGGGCCGCGCCGGCAGCTCTTCCACGACGCCGCCTGGACGCGGGCCGCCATCGTCACCTGCGGCGGGCTCTGCCCGGGGCTGAACGACGTCATCAAGGCCCTCGTCAACACCCTCTACTACACCTACGGCGTCGACAACATCTTCGGCATACCCTACGGTTTCCGCGGGCTGGTGCCGACCTACGGCCTGAAGCCGCTGGAGCTGACGCCGGACATGGTCGACAATATCCACGACTCCGGCGGCTCGATCCTCGGCACCTCGCGCGGCGAGCAGTCGACTGAGGAGATCGTGCGCACCCTCGACCGCCTCAACATCAACATCCTCTTCACCATCGGCGGCGACGGCACCCAGCGCGCCGCCGGCGAGATTGCCGAAGCGGCCCGTGCGCGCGGCCTGGCGGTCAGCGTCATCGGCATACCCAAGACCATCGACAACGACCTGAACTTCATGGAGAGGACCTTCGGCTTCGAGACCGCCATCTACACGGCGGCGCCGGTGATCAGTTGTGCCCACATGGAGGCGAAGGCGGTCTACAACGGCATCGGCCTGGTGCGCCTCATGGGCCGCGACTCCGGCTTCATCGCCGCGCATGCGACCCTGGCCAACAGCGTCGTGAACTTCTGCCTGATCCCGGAGGTCCCCTTCGAACTGGAAGGCCCGCGCGGCTTCCTGCCGGCCCTGCAGCGCCGCCTCGAGGAGAAGCACCACGCCGTGGTGGTGGTCGCCGAGGGCGCCGGCCAGGAGCTGTTCCGGGGCCTGCCCGAGGAGCGCGACCGCTCAGGCAATGTCATCCACCACGACATCGGGATCTTCCTGAAGGACCGCATCAAGAGCTACCTCGACAAGCAGGGCGTCGAGAGTGCCATGAAGTACTTCGACCCGAGCTACCAGATCCGCGGGGTGCCGGCGCGCGGTACGGATGCTATCTTCTGTCTGCACCTGGCGCAGCAGGCCGTGCACGCGGCCATGGCCGGCTTCACCAACCTGGTGGTCGGGTACTGGCATGGGCACTTCGTCTGCATTCCGACGGCACTGGCGACCCGTGAGCGCCGGCGCATCGACCCCCGCGGTCAGCTCTGGCAGAGTGTCCTGCAGGTGACCCGTCAGCGTGACGTCTGGGCGCCGGAGGCCTGACCTGGATCATTCGCGAAGCACGGATGCTTCGCTCACCATCCACTGGCGTCGCAAGGTATTGTGGTGCAGGTTTCGACGCGCGCCGCGCCGCCTGCTCAAGGTCAGCCCTGAGCAAGAGGCCGCAAGGGCCTCGCGTCGGAGCCCGAAGGGTGGCCTGTTCACGCGCTGCCGTGCGGCGCGTGAAGGGGTCAGGCTGAGGCCGTCCGGAGGCCCAGGTGTCCGGTTCGGTGTTCTGCCGGGGGGAGGGCTCCCGGCGATGTGAGGGACGTGATCATGCAGTGGATTCGTCTGGCCGGTCGTCGTGCCACGCAGCTCTGGTGTGGTGACCTGGTCGTCGTTGGCGGCAGCCTCGGCGGCGTGGCGGCAGCGCTGTCCGCGCGTCGTGCCGGCCGTCGTGTCTGCCTGCTCGAGGCCGGCCCGACCCTGGGGACGGAGCTGAGTGCCGCCTGGTCGACCGGCCTGCCGGACCGGCCGCTGTGCCAGGCGATCCGCGACGACACCGCGAGCCGGGGCGCCCCCGCGGACCGGCCCGTGGATGTCGTGCTCGGGACCCTGGCCGTGGACCGCCTCCTGCTCGACACCGGGGTCACGGTCCTGGTCTGCGCCCGCGCCACCCGCCTGGTGCGTGACCGACGCGGCTTTCTGGCCGGTGTGGAGGTGGCGGGCAAGAGCGGCCGCCAGGTGGTGCGGGCGCCGTGTGTGCTGGACGCCACCGCCGGCCAGCGGCTGGCGCGGCGAGCCCTGGGGTCGTCGGCGCGGCCGCTGCGGGCGGTCGAGCGTCGCGGCTATATGGTGGGCCTGACGGTGCCGGCCGAGGGCGCGTCGTGGGCGGTGCCGTCGTCTCTGGGCGTCCTGGGCGGTCGTGTCGAGGCCGTGCCGGCGGCCTGGCCTGGCGAGGCCCTGCTGCGGGTCCGCCTGGCGGCCGCGGGTCTGAGCGAGACGGTGCTTCTCGGCGCGAGTCTGCACGCGGTGACGGCGGTGGTGGCCTGGCTGCGCCAGCATGTCGCCGAGTTCGCCGCGGCGACGCTGGTGGATGTCTCGCCGGGCCTGACCGAGGAGGCCTCGGCCGGCGCCGCGGCGCTGGCGGTGCCGCCCGGCCTCGGCCTGGCGGTGCTGCCCGACACGCCCGACCTGGCGGTTCGTCTGGATGCGGCCGAGGGTCTCGGCCGTGAGGCCGCGGCGGCGACGCGACGCCTGCCGCGGCTGGACGCGGCGCCGCGGCAGTGCCTGCGCACGCGCGAACTCGCGGCGGCGCCGGAGCAGGACCTCACCGCGGTGCGTCTGGCGCCGGCGCTGGCGCGCCTGCACGAGCCCTGCGATGTCGTCATCGCCGGCTATGGCACCGGCGGCGTCTTCGCGGCCCTGGCCGCGGCCGAGCGCGGCGTCCGGGCGGTGGTCCTCGACGCCGCCCCGGTGCCCGGCGGCATCGGCTCGGCCGGGCGAATCCATTCCTACTACCACGGCCTGCGCGGTGGGCTCCAGGACCGCCTCGACGAGGCGGTCACCGGCGGCGGCAGCGCCCTGGCGCCGAAGGTCCGCGGCTACCACCCGGTGGCGCGTGCCGAGGTGATGACCCAGGCCCTGCAGCACCCCTGCCTGGAGGTCTGCAGCGGCCATACCGTCTTCGGCGTCGTGCGCGAAGGCACTCGCGTGACCGGCGTGCTCACCGCCGCCGCGGATGGCTACCACGTCTTCCCCTGCCAGGTGGCTGTCGATGCCACCGGCGATGGCGACCTCGCGGCCGCCGCCGGCGCGCCGATGACCCTCGGCCGCGACGGCGACGGCTTCCCGCAGCCCTACAGCTACACGCCCTCGCTGATGCGCCAGGGCGAACTCGGGCATCACAACTTCGACGCCGGCTGGGTCGACCCGACCGACACCCTCGAGCTGTCACGGGCGCACCTCGAGGGCCGCGCCCAGGTCGCCTGCCGCGGGCCCTACACGCCGGAGCGGCACTACTGCACCCTGGCCTCCATCATCGGCCTGCGCGAGAGCCGTTTCGCGCGCGGCCGGGTGGTGCTGACCTTCGATGACTTCCTCGAGGGCCGCGGCTTCCCGGATACCGTCTGCAGCGCCTACGCCCACCACGACAACCACGCCATGGACTACGCCGAGGAGAGCGAGTGGTCGCGCCGGCATGTCGTCATGTTCGGCCTCTGGCGGACGCTCTGGCATGGCGATGTGCCCTACCGGGCGCTGCTGCCGCGACGTCTGGACAACGTCCTCCTGGCCTGTCGGGCCCTGTCGGTGGATCACGACCTGCACCAGCTCCTGCGCATGCAGCGCGACATGCAGGTCATCGGCGAGATCTGCGGCGTCGCCGCCGCCGAGGCCGCCATCCAGGGCATCGCGCCGGCGGCGCTGCCGGTCGAGGAGCTGCGGCCTCTCCTGGCAGCCCGCGGCATCGCGCCGCGGCCGCCGCGCCGTGCCGCCGATCTGCCGGTCGCCGAACTCCTGGGCAAGCTCGCCGGCGAGGGCGACGAACGCGGCCTGGCCATGTGGCGCCTGAGCCGTTCCGCCAAGGCCGTCGACTGGCCGGCCTTCCTGGCCGGCACCGCCGACCCGAACGCGCGCTTCTGCGGCGCCATCGCGGCGGCTCTCGGCGGCCAGGCCGGCCCCGAGGTCGTCGCCGTCCTGCAGGAGGTCCTGCGCTCACGCCAGGCCGAGCCGGTGCTCGGGCTGAAGTCGCCGCAGCGCTACGTGGTGGCGGCCCTGGCCCTGGCCGAGATCGGCGCGCCTGGCATCGCCGAGGCCATCGGCCCCATGCTCACCCTGGAGCTGCCGGCGCCGACGCTGCTGCTCCTCCTGCGTGCCCTCGGAAAGGCCGGCCAGCCTGCGGGCGTCGGCGCCATCCGGCGCTTCCTCGCCGAGACCGCCCAGCATGACTTCCCGGTGGCCCTGTGGGGCGGCGACCCGGCCCACCCGACCGCCTTCCGCGACGCCATCGTGATCCGCGCCGTCCGCAGCCTGGCCCAACTGGGCGACACCAGCGAGGCCTGGCGCCTCGATGCCCTGGTCGACCACCCGATGCTGCTCTGGCGCCGGCACGCCCGCCGCGTCAAGGGCGGCGCGTAGGGAGCGGGTCGAGGGGAGAGGGGAGCAGTCTGACAGGTCTGACAGGTCTGACAGGTCTGACAGGTCTGACAGGTCTGACAGGGCTGACAGGGCCGGCACCCGCTGTGGCGCCGCGCCTGGCTGGGCGCGGCGCCTGGTTGACTCGGGGCGGGCGTCCGGTCATATTGGCCGGACCCGGGGCGCTCGGCCGGCCGCGCTGCGGCCGGTGCCGGCGGGCGGTCTGGGCTCAGGTCGGCAGCTCTTCCAGGGAAGGCACCACATGTACTCACTATGGCGCATCGGCGGTCTCATGGGCATGGCGGGGGGCCTCCTCTGCCTGGCGGGTGTCGCGGCGGCGGAGCCCTTCGCGGTCGAGCTGAAGAATCCGTCCTTCGACGGCGCCATGGCGGGCCGTGTCCCGGCGGGCTGGTCGCTGTATGCCGGCGCGGGTCGCGAGCAGACCTTCCGCCTGGTCGAGCCGGCCTTCGGCAAGGGCCAGGCCGTGCTTCTGGATGACCGCGATGCGGAGCACGAGATCGGTCTCACCCAGGATGTCGCCGCGCCGGGCGGTCAAGCCTACGAGGTGGCGGTGGACGTCGCCGCCGTGCCCGAGGCGCCGCCGCCGG
>JAAYZO010000798.1 GCA_012514865.1 Lentisphaerota bacterium
ATGGCCGAGTAGGCCGCCGCCCGCGGGTTGCAGCCGACCGCCACCACGTAACGGCCGTAGCGGGTGCGGTTGAGGAGGACATGCGCCAGGACCGCCAGGACCACGAAGACGAGCACCGGCCAGGGTACCAGGAGCGGCACCGGCACCGGCGCCTGCGGCGCCAGGTTCGTCCCCGGCAGGGCGATGCCGCCGGTGCCGATGGCCTTGAACAGCGACGGGCTGCGGCTGCTGACCTCGCCGCCGTTGGCCAGCGCCAGCGCCAGCGACCGATAGCCGGCCAGGCCGCCGAGGGTCGCGATGAACGGCGCCAGGCGGCCGCGTGAGATGAGGAGGCCATGCAGGAGACCGGCCAGGAGGCCCGTCGCCACGATCACCGCAAAGCCCAGCGCCACCGCGGTGCCCTCGCGGCCGGCCAGGCCGAGCTGCAGGAAGAGCCGCGACAGGGCATAGCGGAAGGCCCCGCAGGGCAGGGGCACGCCTGCCTGACCGAGCGCCGCCTCGTACGAGGTCACCAGGCCCGCCGCGCCGAGGGCCGTGTTCATCACCAGAATGCCCAGGCCGCCGGCGAAGGCGACCAGCGAACCGACCGAGAGGTCGATGCCGCCGAGGGTCATCACGAAGGTCATCCCAAGCGCCAGGATGCCGACGAAGGACCACTGCCGCAGGACATTGAGGATATTCTCGCCGCCGATGAAGGTCGGGTTGCGCAGGGTGGTGGCCAGGACCAGGCTCAGGAGGGCGATCAGGGCGCCGGTCCAGGCCGGCAGGGCGGCCCAGCGTCGCGGCAGGGCCTCGAGGAGGGCTCGCGGTGTCATGGTGTCCCTTCCGTGCTGGCGACGCCGGCAGCCAGGCGCATGAGGTCGCGGTCGCTGGCGGCGGCGGCCTCGACGACGCCGGCGAGGCGTCCGGCGCGCATGACGCCGATGCGGTGGCAGAGGCCGAGCAGCTCGTTCATCTCCGACGAGATGACGATGACGATGAGGCCCTCGGCGGCGAGGCGGTGGATGAGCCGGTAGATCTCGGCCTTGGCGCCGATGTCGATGCCGCGGGTGGGCTCGTCGAGGATGATCACGGCCGGGCGGACCTCGAGCCACTTGGCTAGGGCGACCTTCTGCTGGTTGCCGCCACTGAGGGTGGCCACGTCGTCGTCGAGGCGGCCGACGCGGATGCCGAAGTCGCGCACCTGCCGCGCCGCGGCGGCGCGCTCGGCGGCGCCGCCGACGACGACGCGTCCGAACTGCCGCAGAGCCGCCAGGGTGAGGTTCTCGCGGATGCCCATGCCGAGCACCAGGCCGGTGCCGCGGCGGTCTTCGGAGACGTAGGCGATGCCCTCGCGGATCGCCTCGCCCGGCGAGCCGGACCGGCATGGCCGACCGCGCACGACGATCGACCCGGCGCGGCGCCGGCGCAGGCCGGCCAGGGCCTCGCCAAGCTCGGTCCGGCCGGCACCGATCAGGCCCGCCAGACCGAAGATCTCGCCCTCGCGGAGCGCGAAGGAGACGTCGTCGACACGACCGGGTACGACGATGCCGCGGGCCTCGAAGACGACCCCGGCGCCCGGCGCGGCCCGCGGCGGGAACTGGTCGCTGAGGGCGCGGCCGACCATCTCGTTCGCCAGATCGGCCTCGGTCACGCCCGAGAGGTCGTCCAATCGGCGCACCACGACGCCGTCACGCAGGACGGTCACGCGGTCACAGACCGCCAGGACATCGCCGAGGATGTGCGAGATGTAGATGATGCCCATGCCGCGCCGGCGCAGGTCGCCGATCAGACTCAGCAGCACCCCGACCTCGCGCTGCGTCAGCACCGCCGTCGGCTCGTCCATGATCAGGACCTCGGCCTGCTGTGAGAGGGCCTTGGCGATCTCGACCATCTGCTGCTCGGCCAGCGACAGGCTCCGGAACGGCCGCCATGGATCGAGGTCGCAGCCGATGCTCGCCAGGCAGTCGCGGGCCGTCGCTGCCATGGCCTCACGGCGCAGGAAGCCGCCCCGGCTGGGCTCGCGTCCCAGGAGGATATTCTCGGCGACGCTCAGCTCGCCGACGCCATGGAGTTCCTGGTGGATCATGGCGATGCCGTGGCGCTGGGCCTCGCCCGGGCCGCGCCAGGCGACCGCCGCGCCGCGCCGGCGAAGCTGGCCCGCACTCGGGCGGAGAACGCCGTCGAGGATGCGCACCAGGGTCGACTTGCCGGCGCCATTCTCGCCAATCAGGCCGTGCACCTCGCCCGGCCGAACCGACAGGCTGACGCCGTCCAGGGCGCGCACGCCGGCGAAGTCCTTACTGATGGACTCCATCTCGACCAGCGGTGCTGCCGGTGTCGCTGCGCTCATGGGTCGGTCCGGCGCGGTGCCGGCAGGATCGCCGGCGGACGGCCTCAGGGCACGACTTTGTTCAGGGGGAACTCGACGATGCCCTCGGCACCCGCCGCCTGGAGC
>JAAYZO010000799.1 GCA_012514865.1 Lentisphaerota bacterium
CCCCGCGGCCCGTGGCCCGACGCCCGAGGCCGGCCGCTGAACGCCGGAGCCGGCAAGGCCCGTCCGTGTCCGTCCGTGCCCGTCCGTGCCCGTCCGTGTCCCGCGCCCGCGGGCCGCGTCGCCGCGGCCCCGGTACCGCCGCGGCCCCGGTACCGCCGCGGCCCCCGGGATCGCCGCGGGGCCGCGCTGCCTGGTCGCACTCGGCTTGGGAAGGCCCCCCGGGTGGGGCTACAGTAAGTCACTCGTTCCGTGGCTTCCGGCAGGGCCGCGGTGGTGTGACCGCGACCCCGGGCCTGGCAGTGCAAGCCCAGCAGAAGGAGACCCTGGATCGATGCTTGCGTGGATCATCCTGATCGTCTTTGCGCTCACCTACGGCTACCTCTGTTTCGGCCGCAGTCACAAAGCGGCGTCGCTCTGGGTCGGCATCGGCCTGATGCTTCTGGCGCGGGCAGTTCTGGCGGATCAGGATCCGGCCGGAGCGATGACGGTTCGGGGGATCCTGACCGAGGCCATCAGTTGGAATGTCCTGGGCGTCCTGGCCGGCGCGATGGTGATTGCCGACCTGTTTCTCGATTCCGGGGTGCCGGCGCTGATGGCCGACCGCCTGGCCGAGCGCTGTCGTTCGACGCGCTGGGCGCTGCTGGCGGTATGTGCTTTCTCCGGGCTGGTGTCGGCCTTTGTGGACAATGTCACCACGGTGCTGCTGGTCACGCCGGTGGCCCTGGCCATCGTGCATCGCACCGGCACCAACCCGGTGCCGCTGATCGTCGGCATCGCGGTCAGCGCCAACCTGCAGGGCGCCGCGACCCTGGTGGGCGATCCGCCGAGCATGCTGATGGCGGGTTACTACCGTTTGGGCTTCAACGACTTCTTTGTGTATCAGGGTCGGCCGTCGCTGTTCTTCGCCATCCAGGTTGGCGCGCTGGCCAGCCTGGGGGTCCTGTTCTTCTTCTTCCGCGATTACCGCGCGCCGATGCCGCATGTCGAGGTGGCGCCGGTGAAGACCTGGGTGCCGGTGGGTCTGATTCTGCTGATGATCGCCTTTCTGGCCTCGTCGTCGCGATTTGACCCGGGCTTCACCTGGCTGGCGGGGACCGGGAATGTCCTTCTGGGCCTGCTGAGCCTGCTCTGGTACGCCAGCCGGTACCGCCAGGACGCCAAGGCCTTGCTGAAGCGCTACGACGCCAGCACGATCGTGTTTCTGGCGGGGATCTTCGTGCTGGCCTATGCCATGGACCGCTTCGGCTGGGTCAAGGCCATCGCCGACGCCATTGCGGCGGCGGTGGGCGACAACCGCTTCCTGGCCTACAGCCTGATCGTGTGGGTGTCGGTGCTGGT
Source organism: Lentisphaerota bacterium (assembly GCA_012514865.1). GTDB lineage: Bacteria > Verrucomicrobiota > Lentisphaeria > Oligosphaerales > JAFGRS01 > JAGVUW01. Next base: position 1,339 of record JAAYZO010000799.1, read on the forward strand.
GTCGGCCTTTGTCGACAACATCGCCTACGTCGCGCTGATGCTGCCGGTGACGAGCATGCTGTCGACGAGTGTGGGCGGTTCGCCCTTCCTGTATGCGGCGGGTCTGCTGGTCGGCGCCTGTCTGGGCGGCAACATCACGCCCATCGGCGCCTCCTGCAACGTGGTGGCCTGCGGCATCCTGCGGCGCGAGGGCCGGCGGGTGAGCTTCTGGCAGTTCGCGCGTATCGGGCTGCCCTTCACCCTGGCGGCGACCACGGCCGGATACCTCTTCATCTGGTTCGTCTTCGGCCGCTGAGCGAATCGTCCCCACGGATATTCCCCACCCCGGCGAGCCGGGGTGGGGAATATCCGTCAGAGGGCGCAGCTGCAGATGTAGGTGCCCCAGGCCGCGGCGAAGAGCGCCCCGGCCAGGGCGGCCAGGAGGGCCGTCGCGCCGGCGTAGACCAGGAGGCGACGCCAGCCGACCACGCGGCGCAGGATGATCATCCCCGGCAGGCTCAGGCCCGGCGCGGTCAGGATCAGCGCCATGGCCGGTCCCAGGCCGACGCCCATGACCTTCAGCAGCGCCTTGGTGAAGGCGACCTCGGTCAG
>JAAYZO010000800.1 GCA_012514865.1 Lentisphaerota bacterium
AGAGCCGCCGCGCGGCGCGTGAATAGGTCAGGTTAGGTGCCGATGCGCCTTCGCGTCGTGGCGAGAGGGTCATCTGTCCTTCTTCGCACCGACAGGAAGGTCATGCACCCCAGGCCGGCGCCGGCGGCTCTGTGGTGACGGCTGGGTCGGGCATGTATCGTAAGGCCGTACGGGCCTGCCGCACGGCTCGACCGGCCGGGCGGCGCAGGCCCGCGGGGCATCCGGAGCATCCTGCGGCCATGACAGCACTGAAACGGCTTCGCATCGACTCGACCATGATCCAGGGCGCGGTCTCCTGTCTTCAGGGCCCGGAGTGGATTCAGCCCTGGCGGCTGCCGTACGCCGACCTGGCGCTGTATCCCCCCGAAGACGGCCTCGGCGCGCGTGCCGCCATGGCCGCCGGGGTGCGCCTCCGCGTCAGCACCGACTCGCGCTGTCTGGGCGTCAGCATGGTCGCCGGCAGCGCGCCGGTGCCGGTGGACCTGACCTGCGGCGAGGCCCTCCTGAGTTCGGCCGTGGTCGCGTCGGGCCGTGACCGGGTGCTCTTCGAGGGCCTGCCGGAGGGCGACAAGGTGGTCGAGGTCTGGTTCGGCCAGACCAGCGTTGTCAAGCTCTGTGACCTCCTGATCGAGGAGGGCGCCTCGCTGTCGGTGCCGCGGGATGGCCGTCGGCGCTGGGTCACCTACGGCAGCTCGATCAGCCACTGCGGCGGCGCCGGCAGCCCGGCGCGCACCTGGCCGGCGATCGCGGCGCGTCGGCGCGATCTGCATCTGACCTGTCTGGGCTACGGCGGCCAGTGCCACATCGAGCCGATGCTGGCGCGCCTCATCCGCGATCTCCCGGCCGACGTCATCAGCCTCAAGCTGGGCATCAATGTCCAGGGCGGCGCGAGCCTCTCGGCGCGGACCCTGGTCAGCGCTGTGGTGGGCATGGTGACGATCATCCGCGAACGCCACCCCGAGGTGCCGATGGCCGTCATCTCGCCGATCGTGTCGCCGCCGCGTGAGACGGTGCCCAATGCCGTCGGGCTGTCGCTGCAGCGGGTGCGCGAGGCGGTGGCTGAGGCGGTCCGGCGCCTGCAGGACTGCGGCGACAGCCGCGTCCACTACGTCGACGGCCTCAGCCTGTTCGACGCCGCCTGGGTCGACGCCTGCCTGCCCGACCAGCTCCACCCCAACGCCGAGGGCTATGAGCGCCTCGGCGAGCGCTTCGTCGAGCGGGTCATCGACCCGATCTTCCTGGCCGACAGCAGCGGGCCGACGAGGCCCGCGTGATCACCGCCGACGGCTTCGAGATGCTGCGTCTGCTGGTCGGCCCCGCCGGCCTGGAGGCGCTGCGGCGCGGCCGCGTCATGATCTGCGGTGTCGGCGGCGTCGGCTCGTGGGCCGCGGAGGCCCTGGCGCGTGCCGCCGTCGGCCATCTGACCCTGCTCGACCCGGACGAGGTCCGCGCCAGCAACCTGAACCGCCAGGCGCACGCCCTGCACTCGACCCTGGGCCGGCCCAAGGTCGAGGCCATGGCCGAGCGCCTGCGCGACATCGACCCCGAGGGTGACGTCCGCGGCTGTGCCGAGAGGCTGACCCCGGAGACGGTCGACGGCTGGCTCGAGCAGGGCTGGGACTACGTCGTCGACGCCATCGACGACGCGCCGGCGAAGGTGGCGCTCCTGGCCGGCTGTGTTCGGCGCGGCCTGCCGGTGGTCTCGAGCATGGGCTCGGCCGGCAAGATCCTCCCCGGGGAGGTCCGCGTCGACGATATTGCCGTCTCACGGCAGTGCCCGCTGGCGCGGCGCATCCGCAAGGCCCTGCGCCGCCAGGGCGTCGACGGTGGCATCACCGTGGTCTACTCCGAAGAGCTGCCCCTGCGGCTCCTCGGCAATGCCGGCGACTTCCAGGGCGCCTGCCCCGAGAGCCCTGGCGAGAAGCGCCCGCAGGGCACCATCTCGTACATGCCGGCGCTGTTCGGGCTGCACTGCGCCTCGGTGGTCCTGCGCCACCTGCTGCGCGAGCTGCCCTTCGTCCGGCGCGGCGAGACGCCGCCGGGCGCGGCGGTCAGATGTCCAGAGTGAGCGCCGCCGCGGGCTGTCACGGTGTGCCGCCGCGGCCGTCCTGACCGATCTTCCTCCACGGGGCCATTCCCTGCCAGTTCCGGAAGCCCCGGTACACGGCAGCTTCAGGGCTTTGTCGGCGCTTCCGGGCCGGCGGTGCGGCGGCCGGTGGTCAGGCTCGTGATCGGCATCGGGATCTCGAGGTCGGCGGCCACCGCCTGCAGGCGTCGGCGGTCGGCGAGAATGGCCGTGCCCCGTGCCGGGCTGCCCGCCTGCAGGGCCGCCAGCATGGCGGTGCGGACGGCCTCCGGCGTGGCCTGACGCTGGGCCTGTCGCCAGGCG
>JAAYZO010000801.1 GCA_012514865.1 Lentisphaerota bacterium
CCACGCCCTCCGCGACCGCCAACATCGTCGACGTCATTAGCCGCAAGGAACTCTGGAGCGCCGACCACGTCAACCTTGGCCATGCCAGCTATGGGATCGACCACCGGCACAACCAGCAGTTCAACCTGGTCTACTTCGACGGCCACGCCGGTGCGTCGCGCACCAGCAACGCCACCACGCGGATGTGGATGCGCTGAGATCGGCGGGCTCCGGCCTGGCGCCGGCCAGAGCGCCGATACCGGCGGGCGGACGGCGGCAGCCGGCCGGGGGCTGGCCCGGCATGGGGTCGCGCCTCGCGGGCGGCGGGGACACGTGCGGATTCGGTCGCACCGAGACCCGAGGAACGCGGGGCTTGCCATACAGGCCTTGGACGAAGTATAATGAAGGGCCACGAGGCCTCCGGCATCGATGGCCACACCGCGGCCCTGCGCAGCAGCACGCCGCCGCTGTGGATACCCTGAGAAGACCCGGAGCCGTAGAGGACATCGGAGACCACCATGCTGATCTGCCGTACGCTGAACCCCGCCCGCCAACGCCGCCGCAGGTACTTCACCCTGATCGAGCTGCTGGTGGTGATTGCGATCATCGCCATCCTGGCGGCGATGCTGCTGCCGGCCCTCTCGCAGGCGCGCGAGAAGGCCAGGTCGATCTCCTGCATCAATAACCTCAAGCAGATCGGCCTCGGCCTGGCCATGTACGCCGATGACAGCCAGGAGATGATGGCGCCGCTGTACTACTACCGGGTATCCCTCGTGGACCTGGTCTGGTTCGAGGATCTCATCCAGCCGTACATCAACAACTACGACGTCGCAAAATGCCCGAGCAGCGAAGGGACAAACTATCCCTGGTACCGCGGGCCGGGCATGATCAACCCCCTCGTCTACACCTACTCGCGCGCCCGCGACCCGATCAACTTCAGCGCCACAGTCCCCCCAGCCAGACTCGGCACCTTCACCAAGCCCTCGTCCACCCTGACCGCCGTCGACACCGCGCCTGGCCGGCGCGAGTTGGCCTACTCCATGGTCAACACCGGCGGCGCCACCTACTACATCGACCACCGCCATAGCGGCCAGTTCAACGGTCTCTACGTCGACTGGCATGTGGCCTCGCTACGCAACTCGAACCAGGCGATGTGGATGCCGTAACGGGAGACCTACGGCAGAGCCGCAAGTCTCCCGTTCATCGGCGCCGCCGGCGCTGGCAGGCGACCGCCAGCGACGGAGTGCCCGTCAGATCTGCGCCGGCCAGGCCGCGCCCGCGGCGGTTTCCGCGCGGCTGAAGGCCTTGCGGATGGCCTCCAGGGCTGCCGCCGGCAGGGGTCCCGCCGCCGCCGCGGCCAGGTTGGCCTCGGCATGCGCCAGGCGAGTCGTCCCGACAATCGCAGCGCTCACGCCGGGCTGCGACAGGGTGAAACGCAGGGCCACCTGCGGCCAGACCGCGGCCGGCTCGCCGCTGAAGCCGAGGTCGCCCAGAGTCAGCCCCATGGCCTGGAAACGCTCGGTGTAGGTCTTCGCGTAATCGGCGTACATCCCGGGCTGCTGAGCGAGCGGCTTCCAGGCGCTGTTGGCGATCGAGCGCTTGGCGATGACGCCGATGCCGCGCGCCTGCGCCGCCGGCACGACCTCGCGGAGGTTCGCCTGGTCGCAGAGATTCACCGAGGTCTCGAGCGCCGCCAGGCCCGGCAGGCCCACGGCGTAGCGTGCCGCGTCGTTGTCACCCGAGTAGCCCGGACAGCGCACCTTGCCGGCATCGCGGGCGCGCAGGAGCGCCTCCCAGGCCTCGCCGCGCTCGAGGACATCGCGGCCGCACGAGTGCAGCAGCATCACGTCGAGGCAGTCGGTGCGCAGGCGCTGCAGCGAGCGCTCGATCGAGGCGGTCACCTTGGCCGCCGACCAGCAGTCCGGGCCGTCGGCGTTCGGGTTCGAGCACTTGCTGACCAGGACGTACTCCTGGCGCCGCGACGCGATGGCCTTGCCGATGGCCTCCTCGGAGCCGGCGTACATCGCCGCCGTGTCGATCAGCGTCACCCCGCGGTCGAGCAGGGCATTGAGCATCTTGCCGACCTCGGCCTGCTCGGCCTCCAGGAACCCGATCGGCGCCCCGCCAAAGCCAACCGCTGAGACCGTCAGACCCGTCCGACCAAAGGCGCGTGTTTCCATTGCACGGTGACTCCATCATTGCGGATCGGTTTCTTCCCGCCGGTCGTCTCTCGTTGAGGACGCGTCGATCCCCCGGCCGGCCATACCGGGCTTTCGACACGCCCGGCGCCATGGAGTTGCCCGCCGCGCCGGCGTTCCCTCGGCCACCCTCGTGCGAAACTTCGCGTCGTTGTGCGGTGCCGGGTCCGGGGTCAGAGTGCCGCGTTCACGCGGACGTGTGCGCCGCGGCTTCAGCCCGGCGCAGCACCCGATGTTGCCGCGGCCTGAAGGCACGCGGCGCACTTCCGGCCAAGGCCGGTACTCCGACGGGGAGGGCGCCGCGAGCGATGGATCGCCTGGCCATATCCGGCGCCC
>JAAYZO010000802.1 GCA_012514865.1 Lentisphaerota bacterium
CGGAGGTCGGAGGTCGGAGGTCGGAGGTCGGAGGTCGGAGGTCGGAGGTCGGAGGTCGGAGGTCGGGCGTCGGGCCTCGCGCGTCGGGCCTCGGGCGTCGGGCGTCCTGAGGGCTGAGGTCGGGTCGGCGCCGCGGGCCGCGTGGCGCGCGGTTGTCACGGGGAGTCTGCCATGCTGAAGCTGGGTGTCATCGGCCTGAGCGAGGGCAATGGCCATCCGTACTCGTGGTCGGCCATCATCAACGGCGACTACGACGAGGCGGCCATGGCCGAGTGCGGCTTCCCGGTTATCCCGGCCTACCTCCGCGCCAACCGTGACACCCTCGGGGTGGACGACGCCCGGGTGACGCACGTCTGGACGCAGGACCGCGCCCTCTCGGCGCACGTCGCCGGTGCCAGCCGCATCGACGTGGTCTGCGAACGCCTCGAGGACATGCTCGGTCAGGTCGATGCCGTCCTGCTGGCGCGCGACGACCCCGAGACCCACGTCGCCATGGCGCGGCCCTTCATCGAGGCCGGTGTCCCGATCTTCATCGACAAGCCGCTGGCCTTCTCGGAGGCGGACCTCGCCTGGTTCGACGAGCAGCAGTCGCGCGGCCGCTTTGTCATGTCGTGCAGTGCGCTGCGCTACTCGGGCGGGGTACAGTCGGCGCGGGTGCACCTCCCGGATCTGGGGCCGGTCGAGCTGGCTGTCGCCGTCGGCACCAAGAGCCTGCGCACCTACGCCATTCACTACCTCGAGGGCCTCTTCGCGCTCCTGGGCGACCCGCCGGCGGTCAGCGTCCGGCACCTCGGCCAGGCCGGCCGCGATGTGCTGCAGATCGAGTTTGCCACCGGCACCCTGGGGATGGTCCACGTCTTTCAGGGCATCGCCCCGGCCGGGGAGCTGAATCTCTACGGCCGCAACGGCTTTCTCAAGGTCGACCATGGCGGCACCTACCCGATGTTCCGCGCCAGCCTGGTCGAGGCCGTGCGCTCGTTCCGCGCCGGCCGGCCGCGTCTCGACTTCGCGGTGACGCGCAACCTGATGCGGACCCTGATCGGGGCGCGGCGCAGCCTGGAGCAGGGCGGCCGCGCCGTCCGTCTGGCCTGAGAGGCGCCGCGGGCGGCAGGGCCGTCGTTTTCGGAGGGCGATCCGATGCACGTCAAAGAACTCCTGAGTCTGAAGGGCAAGGTCTGCCTGGTCACCGGCGGCGCCGGCCGCTACGGCCGCTGCATCGTCGAGGCCCTGGCCGAGGCCGATGGCACCGTCGTCACGGCCAGCCGCAATCTGGCGGCCAACGAGGCGGTGACGCAGGCCCTGCGCGAGCGCGGCCTGGACGTGCATGCCTGCCGCCTCGACCAGGCCGACCACGACTCCGTGCTCGCCTGCCGTGCCTTCCTCGCCGAACGCTTCAACGGGCTGGATGTCTTCGTCAACAACTCCGTCGCGCGGCCGATGAAGGGCTACCGCGGACCGCTCGAGCAGTTCGCCGAGTCGATGCGCGTCAATGCCACCGGGATGTTCGATCTGACGCGTGAGATGGCCGACCTGATCATCGCCCGCGGCGGCGGCTCGATCATCCACATCAGCAGCATGTTCGGCCTGTACGGCCCGGACCTCTCGAACTACGAGGGCACCGCCATGGGCGACCCGGCGCCGGACTACTTCTTCCACAACGCCGGCCTGCTGAATCTGGCGCGCTATCAGACCCGCATCCTCGGCCCGCATGGCATCCGCGCCAACTGCATCTGTCCGGGCGGCCTGGCCGCTCCCGAGATCCAGCCGGAGCGCTTTGTCAGCAACTACACGAAGAAGGTGCCCTGCGGGCGGCGTCTGGCCGGCCCCGACGATATCAAGGGCCTGGTCGTCTTCCTGGCCAGCCCGGCCAGCGCCTACATCTCGGGCGAGGCGATCCTCATGGATGGCGGCATGCACACCTGACGCGCCGCCG
>JAAYZO010000803.1 GCA_012514865.1 Lentisphaerota bacterium
CCAGTTACCCACAGCCTCCGTCTCCGCTCCGACGAGAATGGATCATTCTCGCGGAGCCGGAGTCTATGGATAACTGAAGGAACATACCAGCGCGAGTGTCCACAGACGCGAACGCGTCCACGAGCCGGGGCGGCGTCGACGTACAACAACGCGACGTTTCGTACGAGGATGACACCCTCGTCCACCGCCTGGCGGGGCTTGAACAGGGCACGGTTTGGGCACTGCCGCGGCGTCATGGCGCCGCCAGGCTGGCGCAGAGCAGCTCGCGGTCATTGCGGCAGAACACCGCGCGGTTGGCGAAGGCGGGGTGCGACCACACCACCCCGCGGGCGTGCTGGGCCTTGGTCGGCTCGATGAGGCGGGCGCGGCTGAGGACGGTGAGGCCGTCCGGCGTCAGGCGTGTGATGGCCAGGTCGCCCTTCTCGGTGAAGATCCACACGCGGTCGCGGTTGCGGACGAAGTGCATGGTCCCCCAGCGCAGCTTCGGGAGGAGTTCCAGGCTCTCCCAGAGCCGTTCGCCGTCGGCGGCGCGCAGGCCGCGCAGCTCGCCATGGCTGTCGACGCCGTAGAGGGCCTCGCCATCGAGGATCGGGGTCGTGATCATGGCGTGGAGGGCATCGGTCTGCTGATCGCTGGCGCCCTTGCGGTACCAGAGCCGCGACACGGCCGGCCGTTTGGGGTCGACGCGCAGCATGAGGGAGCCCTCCCAGTAATCCGAGAAGAAGAGCCTGTTCTGGTCGAGGACCGGATCCGCGACGGCGACGAGCCGGGCGGGCTCCGGGAAGGCGGTCTCCCAGAGGAGCCGTCCCGAGTTGACCGCGAGTCCGACGATGCGCTGGGCGGTCCAGCAGACGGCGACGCGCTGTCCGGCCTGGTCGATGATCAGCGGCGTGGCGTAGGAGGCGCGGTCGGGGAGGGCCTTCCAGCGCTCCTCGCCGCTGAGGCGGTCCAGGGCGACGACGCCGGCGCCCTCGCGGCCGCCGATCTGCAACAGCAGCAGCGGGCCCTCGATGACCGGTGCCGCGGCGATGCCCCAGACCGGCATCTGGATGGCGTAGAGGGCGCTGAGGTCCTTGCTCCAGAAGACCGCGCCGGTGTCGGCCGCGAGGCAGTGCAGGTGGCCCATGGCGCCGAGGGCGTAGGCGCGGCCGTCGTGGATGGTGATGGCGGCGCGCGGTCCGGCCCGCGAGCTGATGCCGCTGTAACGGCACTCGTAGCGGTGCTCCCAGCGCGCCTCGCCGGTGGCGGCATCGACGCAGAGGACGCGTTCGTGGTCGGCGTCGGGCCGGTCGCTGAGGAAGACCCGTCCGGCGGCGACGGTCGGGCTGGTGTACCCGGGCGCGACGGCGACGCGCCAGGTCGGCTCGAGGGCGGCCGCGGCGAAATGCTCGACGAGGCCGGTCTCGTACCACCGGCCGTCGCGGGTCGGGCCGCGCCACTGCGGCCAGTCGTCGGCCGCGGCCAGGGCGGCCAGGGCGGCGGCGGCCAGCAGGACGAGCCGGCGTCGGCGGGACCCTTTCATCGGACTCATCGGCATGGGTTCCTTCAGCTCTCGCGGATCCAGAGGGCCATCTCGCCCGGGCGGCGGTTGGCCCAGAGGGCGTAGGGCACGGCCGTGAGGGCCGCCGGTGTGGGCGGCGCCGGCTCGTCGGCGCGGTAGAGCGCGTCATCCCAGCCGGCCGTGGCGAGGCGCCGGCCGCGGGCGCGCAGCACCGGCACGCCGGCGAACGGGCTGCCGCGGCGGTCGACCCGCACGGCGGCGCGACGCGGCAACGACAGCGCCGCGAGGTCGGGGCCGTTGTCATCTTCCTCGAGGCAGTACAGGACCGGGCCGCGCTGCAGGGCCACCCGCCCGGCGTCGTGGCGCACGGACGGGTGGGCGCGGACGCGTCGCACCGGCATGGGCAGAGTCAGCTCGACGCAGTCCCCGGGTGACCAGGTGCGGGCCAGGTGGGCGTAGCCCTTGCGGCGGACGCTGGCGATATCGACGGGAGTGCCGTTGACGCTGATCGCGGGGTCGGTGCACCACCCGGGCAGGCGCAGGGCGAGGGTGAAGGCGGCGGTCTGCCGCGGCTGGACGGTGATGGCGACGTGGCCGTCCCAGGGGTAGTCGGTCACCTGCGTCAGGCGCAGCCGCGCGGTGCCGAGGTCGAGGTCGGCGCTGCCGACGGCGTAGAGGTTGACCCAGGCGGTGCCGGGCGAGGTGGCGTAGGCGAAGGCACCCAGCGAGGCCAGGACGCGGGCCAGGTTCGGCGGGCAGCAGGCGCAGCCGAACCACGGCTGGCGCTCGGCGGGGAAGCGGTTCATGCCGAAGCCGAAGGCCTTCGGGTAGACGGCCAGGGGATTGGCGTAGAAGAACCGCGTGCCGTCGAGCGAGACGCCGCTGAGCAAGCCGTTGTAGAGGGCCTGCTCGATGACATCGGCGTACTGGCCGTCGGCCTCGAGGTGGAGCATGCGCTGGGCGAAGAACATCAGGGCGATGCTGGCGCAGGTCTCGGCGTAGGCCGTTTCGTTGGGCAGGTCGTAGTCGACGGTGAAGCGCTCGCCGTGGGCGCTGGAGCCGACGCCGCCGGTGATGTAGAGCCGTCGCCGGGTCAGGTTCCTCCAGACGGCCCGGCAGGTCTCGCGCAGGCCGTCGTCGCCGGTCTCGGCGGCGAGGTCGGCCATGGCGGCGTAGAGGTAGCAGGCGCGGACGGCGTGGCCCTCGGGGGTGGTCTGTTCGCGGACGGGCCGGTGCGCCTGGAAGATGTCGTAGCCGCGGCTGCCCCAGCGGGCCGGGTCCTCGCCGCGTTCGCGAGCCTCGCGCTCGAAGTAGTGCGGCGCGCGGCCGCGTTCGTCGATGAAGTAGCGCGCCAGGTCGAGGTAGCGCCTCTCGCCGGTGGCGCGGAAGAGCCGGAGGAGGGCCAGCTCGATCTCTTCGTGGCCGGGGTAGCCGCGGCGCTGTCCCGGGCCGGTGCCGAAGACGGTGGCGATGTGGTCGGCATAGCGCCGCACCATGTCGAGGAAGGCGGTCCGGCCGGTCGCCTGGGCGTAGGCGACGGCCGCCTCGATGAGGTGGCCGGCGCAGTAGAGCTCGTGCTGATCGCGGAGATTCGTCCAGCGCTGCTCGGGGGCGACACGGATGAAGTAGCTGTTGAGGTAGCCATCCGGGAGCTGCGCCTCGGCCATGCGTTCCAGGAGGGCCTCGATGCGGCCGGTGAGCGCCGCGTCCGGGTGCAGGCTCAGGCTGTAGGCCGCGGCCTCGAGCCACTTGGCGACATCCGAGTCCCAGTAGACGTGCGGCGGGTTGGGCTGACCCGGGCGCCAGTCCCAGGCGTCGAGGCGGCCGGTGGCGCGGCACTGCTCGTGGAGGATCGGCAGGATCGCGTCGCGGTTGACCCGCATGCGTTCGCCGAGGAAGCCGCCTTCGAAACGCACGGCGCCGACGGGCGCCGGAGTCAGCCGAGCCGCCATGGATCGATCTCCTGGCGCGGACTGGAGCCGACGCCCGCGCGGTGGTAAGGTTAGCGCGCGTTCAGTGACGGCGCAAGACGGTCGGCCGACGCCTGGCCGCCCGGCGACCCGGCCCGGATGATTCGCGAAGCCCGTCGCTTCGCGCCTCAGTCGGAGTCCTGGCAGGTTCTCCTCCGCCGTCGGGCGTTGGGACACGGACGAGCACGGACGAACACGGACGAACCCAGCGCGGGCTGTGCCCGCAACCCAAGCGGGGACCAGTCCCCGCACCCCTGCAGGAGGGACGCGTCCCTCCTGACCTCCCGGGCCTTGTGCGTGGATGGGGCAGTCCTGACGCAG
>JAAYZO010000804.1 GCA_012514865.1 Lentisphaerota bacterium
AACTGGCCACCCTGAAGGGGTGCCAGATCGTAGCCGGGGGTCGCGCGAGAGCACGACCCCCGGAAACACGAACCCACGAACCACGCACCCTGAAGGGGTGCCAGAACCGGACTTTCAAACAGCCCTGCGCGGGCCCCGGCCCTGTTTGCTTTTGGCGGGTGCAGGGGTTATACCATGCCCGTTGGGCGGCCGCGGCCGGCGTTGCGGCCCTGTGTCAACGAGGAGTACCCCATCGATGCGCGCATCATCCCGATGGCTGGCTGTGTGTACCGGCCTGAGTCTGAGTGTCGTCGTGGCGGCGGCGGAGGCCCCCGGTGCGGCGGCGGCGCGCCGGCAGGCCCTTCTCGAGGCGGCCGGCAACGGCGTGGCGGCCCTGCCGGTGCTCCAGGGCGGGCTCAAGGACGCCAATCCGGTCGTGCAGCGCACTGCGGCGCGCCTCCTGGCTGACCTTGGGGCGCCGGCGCAGGAGGCCCTCCTGGAGGGCTGGTCGAGCCCCGATCCGGTGGTGCGTCAGACCGCCCTGAAGGGCCTCTTGAAGGTCGAGGCCGTCGACGCCGAGGCCATCCTGGGTCGGGCTCTGGACGACAGCTCCAGCCCCGTGCGCATGATGGCCGTGCAGGCCCTGGTGCGGCGGCCGCGTACGGCCGGCATCGAGGCCCTGCTGCAGAAGGCCGCCGGCGATGACGACGACACCGTCCGGGCTCAGGCGAGCCGGGCGCTGTGGCCGTTCCATCGTGATGTCACGCCGCTGCGCGAGCGTCCCGACTGGGACCACGAGGTGGCGGTGGTGCAGAGCCTGCCGCTGCCGGCCGAGGGCTGGCGTTTCGCCCTGGATCCCCGCCGCGACGGCCACCTGAAGAAGTGGCATGAGGCCGACTTCGACGACAGCGCCTGGCCGACGATCGCCATCGAGCAGGCCTGGGAGAAGGCCGGCCACACCTACGACGGCGTCGCCTGGTACCGCCGCCAGGTCGAGGTGCCGGCGCGTCCCGAGGGTGTCATCAACGCCGTCGAGATCGCCTGCGACGGCGTCGACGAGTGCGCCTGGATCTGGGTCAACGGCATCTACGTCGGCCAGCACGACATCGGTCCTGCCGGCTGGGAGAAGGCGTTCACCCTGGACATCACCGACGCCCTGCGCTGGGGCGCGACGAACCAGATCACGGTGCGGGTGCTCGACTCGGCCTTCGCCGGCGGCATCTGGAAGCCGATGCGGATTGAAGTGCTGCGCTGAGGAGATAGTGCGACCATGCATACCAGGCAGGTTCTCGCGGCGGCGGGTCTTCTGGCTCTGGCCGGCCTTCATGCCCAACCGGCGGCGCCCTGGCAGCAGGAGTACCGCGACGCCGAGGCGACTGGCGACCACGTCATCGCCCTCTGGCAGTTCGATACCGGCAAGGAGGCCGAGGACGCCTCCGGCCATGGCCACGGCCTCGTCCTGCGCGGCCGCAGCGCCTGGTCGCCCGAGGGGCGTTTCGGCGGCTGCCTGGAGTCCTTCCGGGTCGACCCCAAGGTCGAGGACAAGCCGGTCGGCGCCACCACCCGCGACCGCGACACCCTCAGCCCCGAGGGGGCCTTCACCCTCGAGCTGTGGCTCAAGCCGAAGGAGGAGCTGGCCGAGCAGCCGACCGCCTTCCTGGTGGACAAGAAGTTCTTCCACTACGCCAAAGCCGAGCCGCGCGCCAACACCGACTACGCTCTGTACCTGCAGCGCCACAGCGGCGGCGGTCATGTCCTCACCGCCACCCTGGGCTTCGGCAAGGACTCGGTCTGGGCCTCGTCCAAGCCGGTGACCCTCGAGGCCGGCCGCTGGGTGCACCTGGCTTACAGCTACGACGGCGCCGGCACGAGCCGTTTCTACGTGGATGGCGCCTACGCCGGCCGGGTGGTCCACGAGGGCCGCGGCGCGGTCACGCCGGGGACGAATCCGCTGATCATCGGCGACCGCGTCGGCAGCAGCTACGGCGGCTGTGCCGGCTGGATTGATCAGGTCCGCCTGTGCCGGGGCGTGCTGCCGTGGGCCGGCGGCCAGGTCGACATCAACCTGCGTTCAGGCCGGACGGTCTTCGAGCGCCTGGAGAAGGACGCCGCGATCGAGGTGGTGATCAGCAACGACACCATCCGCCCGATGCCGTCGTGTCGGGTTCGCGCCGAGCTTGCCGGCCGGGCTCAGGAGGAGGCGGTCCCGGAGCTGGCGGCGGGTGCTGCGCATCGCCTGCGGGTGCCGGTGGACACGGCCCTGAAGCCGGGTCAGTACCCCCTGCGGGTGGCGCTGCTGGGCCTTCCCGGCGAGGGCTCGCCTGCTCACGAGGCCGGTGTCGAGATCCGGCTCCTGGCGCGCCGCCCGCCGGGGCGCTTCCCGGTGGTGATGTGGGGCAGCGGCGACCTGGAGCGCCTCGAGTACGTCGGCTTCACGCACCACATCGTGCATCTGGTCGACTACCGCCGCATCTGGGACGCCGGCAAGCCGACCCTGGCGCTGGACCCGGGCGCGATCGAGAGCCGTGGCGAGGTCCTCGACGAGCAGTTGGCGCACGGCGTCGACGCCTGCGTCTATATCTACCCCGGACGCTGGGCCGCCGATAACGGCGGTAAGCCCGAGTACCTCCGCGTCGACCGCGCCGGCAAGCCGGCCGGGCGCGAGAACGCCAGCGCCTCGCACCCTGACCTGCAGCGCTTTGCCTACGACGTCGGCGCCTCGGTGGCGCAGACCTTCGGCAAGTTCCCGGCACTGAACCTGGCCCTGGTGCACTCCGAGATCCGCGACGGGACCGCCCTGTCGTTCCACGACTTCGAAGTCAAGGCCGCCCGCGAGGCCCTCGGCTTCGACATCCCGCGCGAGGCGATCAGCAAGAGCGGCGTCCACTACAGCACCCTGCCGACCTTCCCGGCCGACCGCGTCGTCGCTGACGACGATCCGCTCCTGCGCTTCTATACCTGGTTCTGGAAGGACGGCGACGGCTGGAATCCCCTGCACACGCAGGTCGACGCAGGCCTGAAGTCGACCGGCCGCAGTGACCTGCGCACCTTCTTCGACCCGGCGGTGCGCGTCCCGTCGGTATGGGGCAGCGGCGGCGGTGTCGATGTGATTTCGCAGTGGACCTACTCGTACCCGGATCCGATTAAGATCGGTCAGGCCACCGACGAACTCTTCGCCATGGCCGACGGCCGGCCGGGGCAGGAGGTCATGAAGATGACCCAGGTGATCTGGTACCGCTCCGGGACCGCCCCCGAGCTGCCGTCCGACGAGAAGGACCGCGTTGCCTGGGAGAAGGAGATCCCGGACGCCAAGTTCATCACGATCGCGCCGGACCACATGCGCGAGGCCTTCTGGTCGAAGCTGTCGCGGCCGGTGCGCGGCATCATGTACCACGGCTGGGGCTCGCTCTACCCGGCCACGCACGCCGGCTATCGTCATACCAATCCCCAGACCCGCGAGGTCCTCAAGGAGCTGGTCGAACAGGTGGTCCGGCCGCTGGGTCCGACCCTCCTGCAGGTCCCCGACCGCCCGACCGACGTGGCGCTCCTCGAGAGCTTCTCCTCGCAGATCTTCGCGGGCCGGGGTTCGCACGGCTGGAGCAACTCCTGGGAGGCGCGCCTGCACCTGATTCTGCAGTGGGCCTCGCTGCAGCCGCGGGTGATCTACGACGAGCACATCCGCCGCGACGGCCTGGGTCAGTACAAGGTCCTGGTCATGCCGAACTGCGATGTCCTGACGGCCAGCGTGGTCGAGGCGATCCAGGCCTTCCAGCGCCGCGGCGGCCTGGTCATCGCCGACGAGTTCCTCTGCCCGGCGATCTCGCCGGACATCGTCGTGCCGACCTGCGGCGACCAGGGCGAGGCGCACGAGCGCAAGGCCGTCCTGCAGGCGGCCGCGGCGCAGCTCCGCCAGGAGCTGGACCCCTTCTACCGGCGCTACGCTGACTCGGATAACCCCGAGGTCGTGCCGCGCGTGCGGCGCTATGCCACCACCGACTACCTCTTCGCGGTCAACGACCACCGCACCTACGGCGACTACGTCGGGCATCACCGCAAGGTCATGGAGAAGGGCCTCCCGAGCCGGGCCGAGGTGACGCTGCAGCGCCGCCGGGGCACGGTCTACGACCTGGTGGCGCACCGCGAGGTGCCGTCCACGAGCCGTGGTGGTGCTATGGTCATTCCGCTGGATTTCGGCCCGGGCGACGGTCGTCTGCTGATGGTGACCGACGAGCCGATCCGCGGCGTGGTCTGCATGACGCCGCGGCGGGCGCGTCGCGGCCAGGCGGTGCCGGTCTCGGTGCGTGTCCGCGCCGGCCTGGTGAGCACGGCCAAGGCCGTGGTGCCGGTCGAGGTGACCGTCCTGGATGCCGCCGGCGAGACCGCCGAGGGCAGCGGCTTCTACGCCGCCGCGGACGGGCGTCTGGACCTGACCCTCGACCTGGCGTCGAACGACGCCGTCGGTGCCTGGCGGGTGCGCGTGCGCGAGCTGGCCTCCGGCCGGCAGGCCGAGGCGCGTTTCACGGTGGAATGACGCGACGGGGCCAGAGCGCCGCCAGGCCGGCGTCGCCGGCACGGCAGCGCGGCGTGGCACCTGCGGGGGAGACCAGCGATGCGTGTGGAGTGGCCTCGACGTGACCTTCCAGGCATGGTCGGCCCCGTGGCGGTGCAGGCGGGCCGGCTGACCCGCGGCACCCTGCGCGCCGGCCTGGCTGACATACCCCTGCTTGTCCTCGGCGGCGGCGCGCCGGGGCCGGTGCTGTATGTGCAGGCCCTGCAGCACGGCCTCGAGCTGAACGGCGTCGAGGTGATGCGGCGCCTGGTGACCACCCTCGAGCCGTCGCGTCTGCGCGGCACGCTGATTCTGGTGCCGATGGCCAATACCCTGGCGGCCCGCGTCCACATGCAGTCCTATCCCTACGCCGACCGCCCCAGGGAACGCCAGCTCAACGACATGAACCGGCGCTGGCGTGAGCCGATCGGCGGGGTCAACCACGTCGATCAGGCCGTCGCCGCCCTGGCCCCCTGCGTCGCCATGGCCGACGCCATGATCGACCTGCACTGCCATGAGTACCTCTACGCACCCATGGCCCTCACCGACTGCCATGACCCGACCTCGCGCGCCCTCGGCATCGCCATGGGCCTCGGCGTGGTGAACCACTCGCTCGGCACCGAGGGCATGTTCGGGCGCTACTGCCGCGACACCCTCGCCAAGCCCGCGATTACGGTCGAGATGCCGCCCCTGCGGCGGGTCGATGCCGGCACCAGCGCCATGGGCTTCCGGGCGGTCCTCAATGCCCTGCGCTGGATGGGCATGCTCGACGAGCCCCTGGACCTGCCCGAGCGCGCCCTCATCTTCGACGGCGGTGTCAGCGACGGCGTGCGCGCCGAGCACGAGGGCTTCGTAGCCCGCCTGGCCCAGCCGGGCGACCTGGTCACGGCCGGCGCCGTCGTCGGCGAGATATGGTCGCCGGACCGCTTCGAGCCGGTGCAGGTCATCCGGGCGCCGCGCGACACCGCGGTGACCAGCCTGGGCCGCCCGCCGGTCCTCTGGGGCGACCCGGAGCAGGACTTCGTCAACGTCGGCGAGTCGGTGGCGGGCTTCTGCGTCCCGGCCGCCGTGGTCGAGCCACGTCGCGAACTCGCCTGAGAGGCCGCGCGCAGGCGTTTCCGCGGCCCGTAGAAACACGCCGCGTCGTGGCTCTGGCAACGGAGCCACCCCGCGCTCGCGGGATCGATGTCCACGCCGCCCAGCCTGCCCGGAGGGGATTCCACCGCAGAGGACGCAGGGGAACGCAGAGGGGGGACGGCCAGAGGACATCCCGGCGCCTCCCTGCGGGCCTCCGTTCCGGCGCCCTGAAAGGGCATCATCCATCAGCCCGGGGCAACGCCCTGGGAAAGCGGATGTTACGTAACGCAGGCTGGAAGTCTGCGACAAGACCGCGCGCGTCACACCGCCATGGCTCAGATGAGACTCCCGACCCCCGACGCCCGCGCCGTTCCGCCGTCCCCCCGTCCACGATGCCCCCCCTGTCCACTGCCGCGCGGGCTCCCGACCCTCGACCCGCCACGCCCGTCTTCATCCGGCGGCGACTCGTCCCACTCCCAGCATGTATCCAGGCCGGTAGAGTCAAATCAGAGGACCGACCCGACGGGTGGTGAGGGGTTGCTCACGGGCCGGAAGGGCTGGGGTCCCGCTTTACAAAGATACCGATACTGGTATATTCCCTGCTATGGACGCCTACGAAGTCAGGTTGCTTGAGGACGCAGTCGACTTTCTGCGTGGCCTGCCTCTCAAGCTTCGGGCCAAAGCGTTCCGGGCGATTGAACTGCTTTGTGACCTCGGACCTGAACTGCCCATGCCGCACGCCAGAGCCTTGAAGGGCGCCGACGGGCTGAGAGAGCTGCGGGTGAAGCTTGCATCGGACATTGTCAGACTGTTCTACTTCCACCACAAGGGCAGGATCTACATCGTGACTTCCGGCTTCGTCAAGAAGACTGACAAGACCGATCCCCGGGAACTCGGCAGGGCCATCCGCCTGATGAGGGACTTCAGGGACGACACGCCATGAAAACGCACGACTACAACGACATCCTCAATGAGGAGCTGAAGACCCCTTCCTTTCGGCGCGAGTACGAGGCGCTGGAGGGCGAGTTCACCGTCGCGAAGGAGATCATCCGACTCCGCAAAGCGAGGGGGTGGACCCAGAAGGAACTGGCGGAACGCGCACGCACTTCCCAGCCCGCTATCGCGCGTCTGGAGTCGGGAAACTACCGCAATGTGACCTTGTCCTTCCTGCGCCGAGTGGGCGAGGCGCTTGACGCAGTGCCTGTCGTTTCGATGCACGTGGTGCGCGGCGGCTCTGCGCAGCACGCATAGGATGCACTCGTTCTGTTGCCGCCGGATCAGTCCTGCGGATTGGCGTTTGCGAAGCGGATTGCTGAGGAAACCCTCTAATGCCCATGCGGAGGACTGACCCGCCGCTTCCTGATGCGACTACCAGTATGAGTACTTCAAGAAGCACCACCTGCGCTGGTAGAAGATGCTCCTGCTACGCGCGCGCAGCGGGTATTGCGTCGTGGCCGGTCTCGTACGTCCTCATGGCCATGCTCGCCGCGCGAGCAGACGGACTGGCGCTGGTCGGTGATCGCATCATCACGTTTCCCTACCCTCAGCGGCACATCCTCTTCATGGGGCTGTTCATGGCGCTTCCCCTGTTCCGCCTGCTGTGGGGCCTGACACTGGTGCCTGCGCTCCTCTGTTGCTTCGTCAAGTGGGCCTGGGCCACCGCACTGTCCGTTGGGATTGCCGCGCTTCATTGCGCCTGCTGTATCCTATTCTACCTGTGGTTCTTGGAGTGCGGTTACCGCTATCTGCTTGCTCTGGTATCAGGGACTCCCCCGTGAATGAAGCGAGCGCGAGATCGCTTGTCGCCGCGTGCCGCCGAGTCAGTCCTACGCATTGGCGTTTGCGAAGCGGATTGCTGAGGAAACCCTCTACTGCCTATGCGTAGGACCGACCCGCCCCTTCCTTGCACGCAGATGGAGGTGACGCTGATGGCTCTGCATGATCGGCCAGTCGAATGGGCGGAGAATCTCGCCAGTTCTAAGGCAAGAGTCTGGTGCTACACAGGCGTTCATGCCTTCTTTCTGATCCTCGCCGTCGTGCTCATGCATGCCGTTGATACAGCGCTCGTCGATGGTCTTTCCCCCAGGGACAGGGCCGTCATGGTAATGGGGGTCTGCTTCCTCCCAGTGACTTTGGCTGGACTTGTGTTCCCATCCATGTATATATGGTGTATCCACTTGCTTATCAGAGAACTAAGAGGGCGGGACCGAACGCAGAATGAACTGAGCGCGAGAACTGGACCCCCTCGGCCGTAACGGCACTTCACCGGCTGGCGGCGACGGTTGCCGGCTCCGCATCCCCGCCGCCGGCGGCGGGGGCACCCTTGCTCGCAGAGCCGGCAGGATCTACACCGCCAGGGGGTGCCGCTGCGCAGCACCGACGTCTTCCTGGCTCAGGGTGTTGCGTTGCCGTCCGAGCACCTGTACCGTCAGAGAAGCGGGGGGTTGCGGTCCGCAGAGAGGGGAGAGGACTGCGGGCTCATGGGGCGACAGAGGGTGAACGGCCGGGGGAAGTCGGGTGGCGTTCGGCTCGCCATGGAAGAGTGTGTGCCGCCGGGTCAGTCCTGCGGATTGGCGTTTGCGAAGCGGATTGCTGAGGAAACCCTCTAATGACTATGCGTAGGACCGACCCGCCGCGTCTAGCCTTACCCACACGGAAGCCGGATGAACTGAGCGCGAAAACTGGACCACCCCGTTAGGTGGATCGGGCATCTTGAAAACCCCGTGTGGCGCCTGCCTGGTATAGGAGCCGGCCAGGGCCCAAGCAAGGAGGTCGCAAGATGTCCCGCACT
>JAAYZO010000805.1 GCA_012514865.1 Lentisphaerota bacterium
TGAACACCTCCGGAGCGCGCCCCGTCCGCAACGCAACCCCCCACGCCACCGCTCTCACGCGCGTCAGAGCGCCGGGAGCATCGCTGACCAAACATGCAAGCCGGGAATCTTCAAACAGCCCTGGCGCTGGGCACCGCTGGCATTGCCGCGACCCACGTGTGCGGTATAGTACGGGGTTTCGTTCCGGTTGCCGTAACCTGACCGTTTTACCGCCGACCGCCGGCACCGCCGGCGCGCCTGCTGGCGGGTGAGTGACGGTGCCGACCCCCCGCGGGCCTCGGTTGCCGCGTCGAGGTCCTGGAGAGTATTCGATGAAAGCTGCTCTGATTGCGCGCCGTTTTGATGTGGCGGGCCGTCTGGTGACGGTCGATCCGGCCGGCTCGGGCAACGTCAACGACACCTACGTCGCGATCGTCCGAACCGTCTTCTCCGAAGAGCGCTTCATCCTGCAGCGCATCAACCAGCGCGTCTTCCCGCGCCCCGAGCTGATCATGGAGAACATGCGGCTGGTGACCACCCACGCGCACCGGCGCATCGAGGAAGAGGCGGACCACTCGGACCGCATCTGGCAACTGCCGCGGGTGATACCGACCAAGGACGGCGGCGACCTCGCCATCGATGGCGACGGCGGCTGCTGGCGTGCCATCAGCCTGATCGCCTCGGCGCACTCGCACGAGCAGGTCCAGGGCGTCGAACATGCCTACGAGGCCGGCTACGTCCTCGGACACTTCCAGCGCCTCATCAGCGACATCCCCTGCGAACGCCTCCACGACACCCTGGTCGGCTTCCACATCACGCCGAACTACCTCGAGAAATACGACACCGCGCGCCAGACCGAGGAGGGCCAGAAGCGCATGGGGGCCTCCTGGGAGGCCCAGTTCTGCGCCCGCTTCATCGAGGACCGCCGCGCCTGGTGCCATGTCCTCGAGGATGCCAAGGCCCGCGGCGAACTCCAGCTCCGCCCCATCCACGGCGACCCCAAAATCGCCAATGTCATGATCGACGACGCCACCGGCAAGGGCACCTGCATCGTCGACCTCGATACCGTCAAGCCCGGACTCGTCCACTACGACTTCGGCGACTGCCTGAGGTCCTGCTGCAACCCGGCCGGCGAGGAGACCCTCGACCTGCGCAAGATCACCTTCGATACCGACCTCTGCGAGGCCATCGTCAAGGGCTACATGCAGGACGCCAAGGCCTTCCTTTCCGAGGCCGACCGGCACTACCTCTTCGATGCCGTGCGCCTCATCGCGTTCGAACTCGGCCTGCGCTTCTTCGCTGACTACGTCGCCGGCGATGTCTACTTCAAGACACGCTACGACGGCCAGAACCTCAACCGCGCCTGCGTGCAGTTCAAGCTCGCCGAGAGCATCGAGATGCGCGAAGCCCAGATCCGCAAGATCCTCGAGCGCGCCTGAAGGGGCGCCGCGCTCGCGGCGCCGCCGGCCTGCAGCACCGCAGCTCACGCATGCGCTGCATGCCCGCCCCGATCCGTCTGATCGGCCTGACCCGACGGATCTGCCTATCCCCTCACACCCCCCGCGGCTGCACCGTCAGCCGCGGGCGGCAGGGAACGGCCAGTGGAGGAAGATTCGTCCGTCAGCGCGGGAAATACCGGTAGGGTATCGGCTTGGCGCCGGTGCACAGGAAGTAGATCGCGCCGGCGACCATGAACACCAGGGCGCCGCAGATCTCGCCGCTGATCACCCCGATCGCCACCGGCTTCAGACGCTGCACCAGCCGGTTGCCGCCAAAGCGCAGACACGCCTTCTTAAGCATCCAGCCCATCAGAAACGAGTGCGACATCATCGACAATGGGTAGGTCGCCCAGACCAGAAACAGCACCGGATGCAGCGGCCACCATGGCACCCGCAGACGCAGGACACTGAAGAGAACCACCCCGACGAAGCCGGTCCCCGCCGCCCAGAGGAAGGCTCGTGTCGGCTGGATGGACAACAGGCGCTCCCAGCCCGCCAGGCCCTCGGAGGCCTCGAGCTGGCCCGTCGCCTGGAGCTGCAGCACGGCCGGTTCGGCCGCCCGGAAGGGCAGCGTCGGCACACGATAGTACGACCAGTAGAACTGCGTCGGCGTGCCGACGTCGTAGGTCACCATCAGCACCACCACCAGCGCCAGGGCCAGCCCGGCAGCCCAGCTCGCCATCGACCACGACACCACCGGCAGCGGCCGCAGACGCAGGCGCTCGCCGAGCTTCAGGCCGTTCGTCAGATACGGCATCAGCGACTGGCTCTGGTCAATGCACAGCACGCCGCAGACCAGCGCCGACAGCGCGATGCTCGTCGGGCCCATCGCGTAGGCACCGAACAGCGGCACCAGCGCCCCGAAGGGCTGCCAGCCCGGCTGAATGAAGAACAGCCCCGTCTCCGCACTGATGCGCGAGACTACCAGGAACGTCATCAGCATCAGCAGCACCGTCCCCACCGCCACCGGCCAGGACAGCCCCAGACGGATGGCCAGGACGACCAGGCCCGCCACCGCCACCAGGAACAGCCGCCAGCCCCAGCACGCCCCGGCGTCGACCTCGGCCACAGCCGCGCCGCCGCGGGCCATCCGGAGCGCCTGCCGCAGGCCGCTGAGGTAGCCGTGCCGGCCCGCGTACAGCAACATCAGCGCAAAGGCGCTGTAGCTGCCGGCACGATGCCAGCCCTGCCAGCCGCCAATGTCGTAGTCGGTCACCACGCTGATGCCGCTCCCGACCATCGGAATGCACACCGCCGCCCAGAGAATCTGCGAAAGCCCCATCGTCAGCGCGATCTCGCTATTAAGGAAGAAGGCGAAGGCGATGACCAGCGGAAAGGCCTCCAGACGCAACAGGCCCCAGACCCAGGGGTTCCGATACAGCGCCGGCCACGTCGACCCGAACGGCGCCAGGCTGCAGGTCAACTGCACCGGAATCAGGGTCTCCGGGAACCACTGGCAGAGGCCGTTGTTGACCCGGATCAGGAAGACGACCGCGAAGCCGATCCAGAAGGCGCGCTGACGCAGCACCGGGCCGTAGGCCTGGGATGGGTCACGCTCGAGCAGCGCCGCCATGAAGGCCGCGATCGGGTACTGCAGATGCTCGTGCGACGACCACTGACGATGCACGATCAGGGCCATCCCGACCATCGCCACCGTGGCCAGAGCAATCATCGGCAGCCAGATCGCCAACGGCGCCGCCCAGGCGTCCCACGGGACCTGCCGCCAGCGGCGCGCCAGGCCGTCACGAAGCCCCATCGGGTAACGCGGGCGGTCGGAGCCGGTCACATAGCGGCTCACCACCGCGTCGTAGTCGGCGCTGTCCACCAGGGCCGCCGGCGGCACCATGCCCAGGATGTCGCGCTCGCGCCAGCCCGGGTTGATGCGCTCCCAATGAAACGGCATCACCAGAATCTGCGTGAACTGCTCCATCAGACAGCGCCCGGGGATGGTGCACGAGACCATCATCAGGATGACCACCAGGCCCATCTCGGCCGGCCGCAGCGCCAGGCCGCGGCGCAGCCGGAACAGCAGCGGGTTCAGCACCATCACCGCCACCACCAGGAGCCCGGTGACACTGATGGCCAGGAGGTGCCCGTTGTTGAAGCTCTCCAGCTCCAGCAAGCGGTCGTTGACATACCCCGCCCCGGCGATGGCCAGCGCGAGCAGCAGTCCCAGCCCCAGGGCTCTGATGGTCATGGGCCTTCCCCGTTAGCGCACCTGCACCTGCAGGCCGGTCAGGTAGCGTGCCTCCGGGACGTGCAGCGGCTGCGGGTGGTCCAGGCCCTGCGTCAGCTCGCGCAGGACGACCGCCGGCCGGCGTCGATGGCGGCATCGGCCACCACCTTGCGGAACAGCTCGGGCGTCATCGCACCCGAGCAGGAGAACGTGAAGAGCAGGCCGCCCGGGCGCAGCAGCTTCAGCGCCAGGAGGTTGATATCCTTGTAACCGCGACAGGCCCCCTCGAGCTGACTGCGGGAGTCCGCGAACTTCGGCGGGTCGAGAATGATCAGATCGAAGCTGGTGCGGCTGTCACGGCACCGGCGCAGCTCGACGAAGACATCGGCGCGCTGGCACGACCAGCGCTCCGGCGCGAAGTCGTTCAATTCGGCGTGACGGCTGGCCAGGGCCAGGGCCTCGGCCGAGGTGTCGACCTGCAGGACCGACCGGGCCCCGCCGGCCAGGGCCGCCAGCCCGAAGCCGCCCGTGTAGGCGAAGGCATTCAGGACGTCGCGGTCGCGGCTGACCGCGGCCACCAGGCGGCGGTTCTCGCGCTGGTCAAGGTAGAACCCGGTCTTGTGGCCGGCCCGGACATCCACCATCAGGCACAGCGGCCCCTCACGGATCGTCACCAGCTCCGGCGGCTCCTCGCCGCGACGCAGCCCGCACGACACCGCCAGGCCCTCGCGCTCGCGCGCTGCCGTGTCCGAGCGCTCGTAGAAGCCGGCGCAGCCGGTCAGCCCCATCGCCGCCTCGATCAGCGTCGCCTTCCAGGCCTCGGCGCCGCACGAGAGGAACTGCCCCACCAGCACATCGCCGTAGCGGTCGATTGTCACCCCCGGCAGGCCGTCGGCCTCGCCGTGGATCAGCCGCACGGCCGTGTCGCCGGCCGCCGGCAGATCCAGGCCAAGACGGTACGCCAGCGCCGCCTCCACACGACGACGCATGAAGCCATCGTCAACCGCCTCGTCGACGACACGCGTCCACAGCCGACAACGAAGCGCCGACGACGGCGCCCAGGCACCGCGACCCAGCCACTCGCCGGACGCGGAAACAACATCGACCGTCTCGCCAGGCGCCGGACGCCCACGCACCCCGTCAACCGCGCCGGACATGACCCACGGATGACCGCGCTGCAGAGGCCGCTCGCGACCGGCTTTGATCACAATCTGTGAACCCATGCACACTCCGCCCTGGCCGACCGCCGGCCACCCCCGAATCTAGCCTGCGCCAAGACCGCTGACAACCCCTGCGGACCCCCGCCACGGGGCTGTTTGAAGATCGCGGCGGCGCCCACTCGGTCACCCTGGAGGGGTGCCAGATCGTAGCCGGGGGTCGTGCGGCAGTACGACCCCCGGAACCGCCGATTGCACGCCATGCACCCTGGAGGGGTGCCAGAACTGGACTTTCAAACAGCCCTGACCACGCCGCAGGGCTGTTCCAGAAGCCGTTTCCCGCTCCCCTACACCCGCCCCGCCGGCGCCCGGGGGCGCCGGATAGTGCAGAACGAAACCTCGCCCACGCCCCCTCCCCGCGGCTCGCCGGTCTGGCGCCCTCCTGTGAAAATCGACCGCGATTTCCATGGAGACATGATCGGGGCCGGCA
>JAAYZO010000806.1 GCA_012514865.1 Lentisphaerota bacterium
CCGCCGGCGGCGCCGGCGGCAGCGCCGCGGCACGGCTCAGGGCCGCGTACTCGGCGTGCCAGGCCGGGACCTTCCAGTCAAAGCGGAAGACATGCCGGCACAGCCCGCGCCGCCACAGGCCGCGCCAGAGGCGTTCTTTGGCCGCCCAGAAGGCCTCCGCAGAGGCCCGCCGCGACGGCGTCCACGACGCCTCGCCGGCGACGGCGGCGTCGGCCTCGCGCATGGCGAGCTTCTCGGCCCACGCCTGCAGCCTTTCTGAAGCCCTTGACTGCCGCGCCAGGCGGTCGAAGGCCCGCCGTGCCGCGACCGGTTCGAGCGCCTCGACATCGCCCATGGCGGTCAGCCACTCGGCCCATCCCGCGGCGTCGCCGCCGAAGTGTCGTGCCGCGTAGGCCTCCAGCACCGCCGTGGCGCTGCCGAACTGGCCGCTGGCCAGACCGGCCAGGATGGCCTTGTTGGCCTCGTCAAAGACGCCCTCGGAGTAGGCCAGAAAGCCGGTCGCACCACGGCCGACGAGGTACTCGACCGTCGCCTGCAGGCGCTGCGGTGCCACCGTCGGGCCGTAGTGCCCGTAGACATCGATGCCGCCCTTCTCGCCGTAGCCGATGTGGGTAAAGGCGCGTTCCGCGCATCCCGCCGGCAGGCGCCGCGGCTCGTAGCGCGTCTGGCCGTAGAGGATGTGGTTGGCCAGGGCCGGGAAGCGCCCGGGCGCCTCCCGGTCGGCCCAGTCGCTGAAGGCCTGGTGGTCCTCGTCGGTCCACCACCACCCCCAGAGGTCCGCCTGCACCGGCCCGAACACCGCCTCGGCCTCCGCCAGGATCTCCAGGAAGAGCTTCCCGAACGTGACAATCCACGGCGCGCAGGCCTCGCAGCCGCAACCGCCGTAGTCGTAGGCACCGGCGCTGACCGCACTCAGGCGCAGGCCGCGCTGCGCGAACTCCTGGAAGAGCCGACGGTAGTTCTGGCGGATCATCGCGATGACGCCGTCGCGCTGCGGACAGACGAGCTGGCCGAAGTACCGGCCACTCGCCACCGCGGCATTCGCCGCCGTCACCTGGTCGCTGAAGACGTGGTTCGGCGTCACCACCAGGCCCAGGTCGTACCCCAGACCGGCGGCAATGCGGAAGCTGTCAAACTTGCGCTCCCAGACCGCCTCCGGGAGGTTGAAGTGCTTCCGGCCGCGAACGTAGAGGTCGTAGAGGTCGACCGTGTCGAACCAGTCCGAGTAGCGGTTGAAGCCCCAGAAACGCGCCTCGTCGAGCACCGCGCGCATCTCGCGGCTCATCGCCGACTCGTACTCGTTGCCGAAGTGCGACGGGCAGTACAGCTCGCGAACCGGCAGCATCGCAGCCATGGCGGACAGCCTCCTCAGTGACGACGCCGATGGCGTCGGCCGACAACCCTGCGGCAGATGGATGGAGTGGATTTTGCAGCCTGACCGACTCCCGGAAAGGGAACGCCCAACGCTGAACGCCCAACGCCCAACGTCCAAGGCCGGAGGAAAGCCAGGC
>JAAYZO010000807.1 GCA_012514865.1 Lentisphaerota bacterium
GCTCCAGAACTTCGGCCGCCAGGCCCGCCGGGTCGAGGTCGCGCAACCCCTCGCCGAGCTGCAGGCCGTCGACCTCCCGCCGGGGGCGGAGACGGAGGTCAGAGTCGGAGACCTCACCCTGACGCCGGTCTGGCAGCAACGCCGGGACCTCTTCACCTGCACCGCCCCGGCGGCCGCCGGGAAAGTCACGTTCACCAGCTTTCACGGCCAAGCCAGGGATACCCAGAACGTCTCGTTCACCGCCCCGGCAATCTTCGAACCGCTGCAGGTGACCGTACACGACCCATGGCGGGCCAGCATGGCCGCGGGCAGGACCAGGCACGTGCGGGCCGACCTGAAGCTCGCCCTGCCGGCGGAGCACGTGCGGGCCGGAACGCTGCTGGCCCGGCTGGTGTCGCGCGAGACGGGCGAAAACGTGTTGCGCCGTGAACTGCGCGGCCCGGCCGCCGCCTTCACGATCGAACTCGACGTCCAAGGCTTGCCGTGGGGGGCCTATGACCTCGCGGTGAGCTTCGCGGACGCCCATGGCACGGAGGTCCTGACCACTACCCGCCCGGCCACGGTCCTGCCCGATGGTCCACAGCAGATCCGGGTACTGAACAACCTGGTCAGCGAGCTGATGGACGCCCGCGCCCGCGGGCTGTTGGGCAGCCGCCAGATCGAGTTCATGAACCCGCGCCAGGGCTGGGTGTGGTTCCGCGCCGCCGGGGAGTGCACGCTGAAACTCGGCAGCGACGCACTGCTCGCCGTTGAAACAGGCAAGCCCGCCACCGAGGCCATGCGGCTGCTCCCCGCAGGCAGGCACACTCTGGCGGTCAGCGGCACGCCCACCGACCTGAGCGTGCGGGCGATCCCGGCGCTGGTCTACAACGTCTATCCGTCCGGACCGCAGATCTCGCCATTCGGGAAGAATACGTGGGATCGGTTGAGGCAGCACACCCTGGCCAACACCAACATGATCGAGGCCCAGGTGGTGGACTGCCCCGAGCGGGAAGAGTGGCTGGCGCAGGGCAGACTCTGGATCGGCAACGTGCAGGCGCCGGGACTGCTCGACAAGACCGAGTGGACCGTCGAGAGGATGCTGGCGGTCTGGCTGAATCCCGGTAAGCCGACGGCCCATGCCGAGCGTCCCGGATTCAGCCTCGACAAACTGTCCGGTGTGCAGGTCGACGAGTATTACAGCAGTGCCCTTTCCGCCCGGAACCTGGACCTCACGGTCGCCTCGGTCGCACAACTCTCCGAGCACCCCGCCTTCGCCGGCAAGCTGTGGATTCCGTTTCTGGCGGGCAAGTTCGGCGATTCCGGCGGCGAACTCCTGCTGCGGACGGTGCTGGGCGCGGGCTGGCCGTTCTCCGAGGAAGTGTACCTCGGCGAGATGCGGACCGAGGCGGAGAACCTGAGTCGCATCCACGCCAGCTTCACGGCCCTGGCGACAGCCTACGAGAGGACCTGCCCCGGAGCGGTCAGGCGCATGATCTTCACGCTGATGTACGCCTGCCTGCCCTACTGCACGACCAACTGCTACCCCCAGGCGGACTTCCGCGTGCACCTGGACATGCAGATGCAGGCCCTCGCCACCGAGCCGGCCTTTTTCGGGCTCTGGGGCGTGCAGCCGTACCGCTCGAACTACGTCGACGAGGAAATCCTCCACTGCATGGGCAGGCTGCTGCGGCACTACGCCATCGAGGGAAAGACCGACCGCATGCTCAGCGACCCGTAC
The DNA here is from genome assembly GCA_012514865.1 of Lentisphaerota bacterium. Classification (GTDB taxonomy): domain Bacteria; phylum Verrucomicrobiota; class Lentisphaeria; order Oligosphaerales; family JAFGRS01; genus JAGVUW01. The sequence goes on from JAAYZO010000807.1 coordinate 1,721, forward strand.
GAACTGAAGCACGTCGTCGACCCGGATTTCGGCGAGGGGCTGGCCCGTTGGCAGGTCGCCGCCGCCGAGCCTGGCAGTGTCAACGCCGCGACCTTCACCGGGTACGGTCAACTGCAGGGGCGCTACCCGGTCGGCACCATGGGCGACACCTTCGCGGTAATGACGCGCAGCGCCAAGGCGCCAAACGTGATCAGCCAGCCGTTGCAGGGCCTCACCCCAGGCCGGCTCTATTCGCTCAAGGTGTTCACCGGCGACCATGCCGACCTCCGGGCCGGGGAGAGCCGCAAGGACGTGCAGGTGCTGGCAATCACCGTGGACGGCGCCGAGGTCCAGCCGGGCGGCTTCAGCCACCCCTTCCGGAGCATTCGCGGTCCGGCTGCATTCACCAAGGACAAACCGTTCTGGATGACCTACCACTGGCTGCGCTTCCGCGCCACCGGCCCGACCGCGACCCTGGGCCTCAGCGACTGGGCCACGCCCGGCGATCCCGGCGGCCCGATCGGCCAGCAGACCATGGTCAATTTCATCGAGCTACAGCCGGTGCTGGAACCCGGTGCACAGCCCTGAACCCGAGCCGCCGCGTCGGCTGATTCACCCCCGAGGAGACGAGCCAAGAGCCACGAAAGACCGGTTCCGTTCGCTACCACATCGTTCGCACGTGGGGGTAGTCCAGGATCTTCCGGTCGGCAGTGATGAGGGTGAGCTGAAGATGGCGGGCCGTCGCCACCAGGATCCGGTCGGCCGGGTCACGGTGAAAATCTCCCGGCAGGGAGTACGCCTCTTGGACAAGGGCCAGGCTGATGTCAATCACCTGCCAGCCGTTCCGGGACAGAGCCTCATCGAACCACGTCCGCCAGTGGCGCGACAGCCGGATGCGGCCACGGTCACTCAGGCAGGCAATCTCGGCACAGGAGATGGGCGACACGAAGACCTCCGTGTCGCGGGCGCAGAGTGCTTCTCGGGCTGGCGCGCTAAGCTGATCCGGAGCCGAGACTGCCCAAACCAGGCAGCAGGTGTCCAGCAGAGCCTTCACGGCTCGGCGACACCCAGCGTTCCCCAGTCCGAGTCAGGCATCGCGGGTTCGCTCAGGTCGCCCAGAACCGTCACGCTGCCCAGGTCGGAGCCCAGCACGGTCCGGTTGGCGCGCGGGGCCGGCATGGGAACGACCCTGGCCACCGGGATGTTGCGTTTGCAGATGGTCAGCTCTTCGCCCGACGCCACGCGTTCGAGGAACTGGCTCAGGTGGTCTTTGAGGTCGCCGATGTTGACGGTTGGCATGAGAGCAGCCTTGTCAATGAATGACCACGATGCCGGCGTTCCCGCGGTTCTGGCAGACCCCAACGCAACCTGCCGGGAGCGACCTGGCGGGGCATCCATGGTGTCATAGTGTAGGCCATGAACTTGGCCAAGTCAATGCGGGATGACCGTCGGGCAGGGCTGTTTGGAGGTCCGGTTCTGGCACCCCCTTCAGGGTGCGTGGTGTGTGGGTTCGCGGTTCCGGGGGGCGGGCTCTCGCGCGACCCCCGGCTACGATCTGGCACCCCCTTCAGGGTGACCAGGTGAGCGCTGACGCGGTCTTCGATCAGCCCTGACCGTCGGGTGGTAATGCCTCAGTCGAGTCGGGGCGGCTGTAGCGGCGCGTGTCCTCACGCGCCGCTGCAGCGTCGTCCCCGGCGTAGAACGCCTGATATGGCATGGCGAAACATCGCCTGCGGCGCCTCCC
>JAAYZO010000808.1 GCA_012514865.1 Lentisphaerota bacterium
ACTGAGGCCCTGACCGCCCGGCGCCAGGGCTGTTTGAAGGTCCGGTTCTGGCACCCCTCCAGGGTGCATGGCGTGCAATCGGCGTTTCCGGGGGTCGGGCTGCGCGCGACGCCCGGCTACGATCTGGCACCCCTCCAGGGTGACCGAGTGAGCGCCGCCCCGATCTTCGAACAGCCCTGGCCCGGCGTGGACGGGGCTGGCATTGGGCCGCCGCACCGGCTATTTTGGGCGGCGTCCTGCGCGGGCTGGCCCGGCCGGCGATGTCCGACGGCATCCGGGGCCAGCGCCGCGACGGCCATACGAAAGCTGACGTGCCATGGATGGTGCAGACCGCGTTTCCTGCGATTATCTGATTATCGGTTCGGGCCTGGCCGGCCTGACTGCGGCGCTCAAGGCCGCGCCCTACGGCCGGGTCATCGTGATCACTAAGACGACCGCCGACGAGTGCAACACCCGCTATGCCCAAGGCGGCATCGCCTGCGTGATCACCGAGGAGGACCGCTTCGAGTCGCACGTCCAGGACACCCTCAACGCCGGCGCCGGGCTCTGCCATGCGGACGTCGTCCGCGACATTGTCCGGGATGGCCCGGCGCGCATCCGCGACCTCGAGGCATGGGGCCTGCGTTTCACCCGGCGCGGCGACCTCTCCGACGACGTCACCGGCGACGACGCGGCCGAGTTCGACCTCGGCCGCGAGGGCGGGCACACCCGTCGGCGCGTTCTGCACGCCGGCGACATCACCGGCCAGGCCATCATCGAGGTCCTGGTGGCGCGCTGCCGCCAGGAGCCGAACATCACCCTGCTCGAGCACCACCTCGCCGTCGACCTGATCAGCACCCGCCACATCCGCTGGCAAGGCGAGAACTGCTGCCTCGGCGCCTACGTCATGGACCGCACCTCGGGGCGCATCCGGACCTTCCTGAGCCGCTGCACCTTCCTCGCCACCGGCGGCGCCGGCAAGGTCTACCTCTATACCAGCAACCCCGACGTGGCCACCGGCGACGGCATGGCCCTGGCCTACCGCGCCGGCGCCGAAATCCGCAATATGGAGTTCTTCCAGTTCCACCCGACCTGCCTCTGGCACCCCGAGGCGAAGTCGTTCCTCATCAGCGAGGCGGTGCGCGGCGAGGGCGCGGTCCTGAAGGCCCGCCGCCGCGGCGACTATGTGGAGTTCATGAATCAGTACCACCCCATGGGCAGCCTGGCGCCCCGCGATATCGTAGCGCGCGCCATCGACCACGAGCTCAAGGGCAGCGGCGAGGCCTGCGCCTACCTCGATATACGGCACCACCCGGAGAGCTTCCTGCGCAAACGCTTCCCGAATATCTTCGAGACCTGCCAGCGCTTCGGCGTCAACATGGCGACCGACCTCATCCCGGTCGTCCCGGCGGCGCACTACTGCTGCGGCGGCGTGCGCACCGACGTCAACGGCTCCACCACCGTCCGCGGACTCTACGCTATCGGCGAGGTCGGCTGCACCGGCCTGCACGGCGCCAACCGGCTCGCCAGCAACAGCCTCCTCGAGGCCATGGTGGTGGCCAACCGCGCCGTGGAGCACTGCCGCGCCCAGGCCGCACCGGCGCCCGCCATCGACGCCAGCAGCATCCCGGACTGGTCCAGCGGCAATGCCGTCGACTCCGATGAGCAGGTCGTCATCGCCCATACGTGGTATGAGATCCGGCGCTTCATGTGGGACTACGTCGGCATCGTGCGCACCAACAAGCGCCTGGAACGCGCCAAGAACCGTATCCGCATGATCCGCAACGAGATCGAGAAGTACTACTGGGACTTCATCCTGACCCCGGACCTGGTCGAGCTGCGCAACCTCGCCTCGGTCGCCGAGATGATCATCGACTGCGCCCTGGCGCGGCGCGAGAGCCGCGGCCTGCACTACAACCTCGACTACCCCATGGCCGACCCGTCCTCGCGCGGCCGCGATACGGTCCTGCGCCGGCCCATGAAGATGGAGATATGGTCCGAATGACCCCCGGCGCCCATGCGGACGACCTCGCCCTGGTCGTCGCCGCCGCCGGTGTCGGCAGCCGCTATAGCGCCGCGCGCAGCAAGCTGCTCGAGAGCCTGGATGGCGAGCCGGTCTTCCTGCACTGCCTGCGCCGGCTCGGCGCGGTGGTGCCGCCGGAGCGCACCGTCCTGGTGATCCACCCGCAGGCCCGCGAGGCCTTCGCCGCGGCCCTGCAGGCCCTCCCGGGCGCCGCCGCCCTGCGCCTCGTCAGCGGCGGCGCGACGCGCGCCGAGTCGGTCGCGCGCGGCCTCGACGCCCTGCCCCCGGGGCTGACCTACGTGGCCGTCCAGGACGCGGCCCGCCCCCTGACCACGGCCGACCTCCTGCGCCGCTGCCTTGAGAGCGCCCGACTCTGGGGCTCCGGCGTCGCGGCGCGGCGGGTCACGGACACCATCAAGATCACCGATGGCCAGGGCGCCGTCGTCGCGACGCCCGACCGCGATCGGCTCTGGGCCGCCGAGACCCCCCAGGTCTTCCGCATCGACGACCTGAGGCGGGCCTGCCAGGCGGCGCGGCAGAGCGGCCTCTGCCCCACCGACGAGGCCGCCGCCGTCGAGGCCCTCGGCCTGCCGGTCCGCCTGGTCGAGTCCCGGACGCCCAATCCGAAGGTGACGCAGCCGGCCGACCTGGCCGTGATCGAGGCCCTGGCACGCCGCCCGGCCTGACCCCGCCGGCCC
>JAAYZO010000096.1 GCA_012514865.1 Lentisphaerota bacterium
CAACCCGAGCAACAACACCGACATGGAGTTCACCCTGACCAAGCCGAACGGCGAGCGGATCCTGCGCGACGACCTGCTGTACAGCCGCAACCGCCTCATCTACAACGGCGACTGCACCTACATCCGCTTCCGGCCGAAGGGCAACAGCAACGACAACTACATCATGGTGAACGGCGCCCGCTACGACGTTCAGAACGGCCGCCTCTACGAGTTCTTCGGGCCGATGACCGTCAACCTCTACAACGACAAGTACGGCAGCAACGGCCGGGCCATGGGCCACTGGTGGCTCGGTCTGGCGGCCACGGCGATCGAGGTGCACTGCGACGAGGTGCCCTACACCGAGGAGGTCGTACCGCCGACGACCACGACGCCGGTGACCGACCCGCTTCCGGAGCCGGGCGCCGGGAGCAGCCTGAAGCTGCGTGCCGGCTTCCAGGTCGAGCTGGCCTTCCCCTGGGCGGCCGACGCCGCCACCACCTGCCCGCCGTCATCGGTTGAGGTGAGTTACACGATCGAGGCCGTGACCTCGGCCGGAAAGACCCTGACCTGCAGCGGCACCAAGGCCGTCGCGGTCGACGCCAGTGCCGTGGTTGATCAGGGCACGCTGGCCTGGACCGGCGCCTTCGACATGGGCGACTGGGTGACCCTCGAGGACGCCTTCAACACCACCGGCACGCCCGAGCTGAACACCTACACCATCACCCTGGCCCGCATCGACCAGGTCCGCGTCGTCGATCACCTCGGCATCCCCGGCGACGTCGTCCCCTCGGCCTCGGAGGCCCTCTACGAGGCCGCGGCCACCACGGCGGTCTCGGGTGACGAGACCTTCCACGTCGGCGTCACGGCGCACGATCCGTTCATGAACGACCGCGGCTTCCGCAGCGCCGACTTCGCGATGTTCTGGACGACGACGCCGGAGGCCTTCGGCGAGCTCGACCAGGGCCTCGAGACCGCGCCGGCGGGTATGGGCGAGCTCGAGGTCGCGTACCACTCCGGGCTCTACACCGGCATCTGCGTGCCGAACAGCCCGCTGCAGCGCCTTGGCGAGATCGGCCGCGTGCACAGCTTCCAGCCGGCGCGCTCGCTGCGCCTGTGGGCCGGCAGCAGTGCCGACGAAAGCGGCCATGACGCCGACATCCTGGACGTCTTCAAGATCGGCCCCCAGGCACAGACCGTGGGACGGATCAACATCAACAGCCTGCAGCCCGAGGTGCTCACAGCGCTGTTCACCGGGGCCCTGGATGTCAGCGTCGGCGGCGCGGTCGACGCGGTTCTCGAGCGTCGCCAGGAAGGCCGCAGCTTCGCCACGGTCGGCGAGTTCCTCGGCGGGGTCTCCGGGCTCACGCCGGGCGCGGGCACCCTCGATGCGGTGGCCGAGCAGGCCGCCGTCCGCCTGGCCGAGAAGCTGACGGTGCGGTCGAACTACTTCACGGTCATCCTCTGCGCGCAGGCGATGAAGGATGTGGCCGGCGTCGTCTACAAGGACGCGGCCGGCGACGTGGTGAAGGCCGCCTACGGCCGCATCGACGTGACGCGTCAGGGGCGCTATGTTGACCCGATCCTGGCCGAGCAGCGTCTGATGGCGGTCGTCTACCGCGACGCCCTGACCAACACGACTCGGCTGGAGCGTGTGGAGTTCCTGGATGAGTGACGCCGTCCCGAGGGAGCCGGTGATCTGGCGCCGGCCGCGGCATGCCGCGGCCGGCGCGGCCCTTTGGCTGGCCGTGAGTGCCAGCGTGCCGGCGCAGGTGGCGCCGGCAGTCCCGGCGCCAGGGCTGCCGCCCGGCGTAACCGCGCCGGCGGCGCCGGGTGTGGTCACGCCGGTGTCGGCGCGCGGTCCGCGCCAGTTGGCCGATGAGATCATCCCGATCCTGCGGCGCCGCAAGACGCCCTGGCAGCTCTACGGCAGCTACGCGCAGATGTACCGCGACTACGCCGACCGCGAGAGCGCCATCCGGCCGGCCAACGACCGCGCCGCCGCGACGCAGGCCCGCCTCGTGGCACACCTGCGCGGCATGGCCGACCTGCTCACCCGCATGGGCGACCAGGCCAAGCTGCGCCAGAGCATCCAGCGCGGCACGTCGACCGTCGCGCCCGAGAAGCGCCAGGAGACCTTCGTTCAGGCCGGCACCGAGCTGGACCGCCTCCTGAATGACTTCGTGCGCTGGGCCGCGGCCCTGCCCCAGACTCGCGCCGCCAGCCCTCGCCGCGGCTGAGATCGGTCCCACCACGGCGCCGTGCGTGGACATCTCCCGGGCGCCGGCCATGGCAAGGCGGAACATCGCTCGCCACCGGTGTGGAGCGCGAGTGTCCACAGACGCGAAGGCGTCCACGAGCCGCAACGGCATCGACAGCACAACGACGCGACGTCTCATACG
>JAAYZO010000809.1 GCA_012514865.1 Lentisphaerota bacterium
ACGGTCGGGACCCTGCGGCCGACGGCGCCCGAGGCAGTCTCGACCCTGGCCCTGCCGGCGCCGGCCACGGCAGCGCGCTTCCGCGTCCTCCAGCCGGCGGGAAAGGGCCCCGCGGGCCGGCCGCACCTGATGTGGGTGCGCGAACTGGAGCTCTTCGGCGAATGAGGAACCGGATGACGACGACGGACACGCGAATCCTGATCATGGGGGTCCTCATGGGCAGCCTGACCGGTCTCCTGGCGGCGACGCCGGGAATGCCGTACGACGATCCGAAGGACTGGTCGGCCTGGGAGCGCTACCGCGCCCAGGTCCGCCACCCGGCGACCCTCTTCAAGGCCGACGACCTCGACCGCGCCCGCGCCAACATCGCGCGCCACGCCTGGGCCGCCGCCTGGGCCGCCGAGCAGGAGCGCGCCGCCGCCCAGATCATCCCCATGCTGACGCCGGCCTACCTCGAGGATATGGCCGAGATCACCACGCCGGGCTGCACCGGGCCCTGCCCCGGCTGCCGCGACAAGGGCCTGCGCTGGCACCCGAACGGCATGTGGACATGGTCGGCCCGCAACCCGAACCAGCTCACCTGCACCGCCTGCAAGACCGCCTTCCCCAACGACGCCTACCCCGAGAGCGTCGAGGTGCGCAGCACCTGGGACCCGCGACAGGTCTTCCGCTTCTACGGCGGCGAGACCTTCGTCTGCTTCGGCTACAAGCAGGCCCGGCCGACCTTCACCGGCATCATCCGCCGCTACAAGCTCGGCCACCTCACCGGACAGCTCCGCACCCTGGCCATGGCCTACACCGTCACCGGCAACCCCGACTGCGCCAACGCCGCCCGCCTCATCCTCCTGCGCCTGGCCGAGGTCCTGCCATTCTACCTGGTGCGCGCCGGCTATGGCTACGGCGAGTTCGCCGACTGCGACCCCCACGTCGCCAGCGAACGCATCAACGACCTGCCTACCGATGAGCTGGTCTACCCGCCGAACCGCCCTGACCGCAAGATCCACACCGGCTACTGGTCCGCCAGCCGCATCGGCTCGTCCGGCATGGATGGCTCCTGGGTGACCACAGTCACGCAGGCCTACGACCTGACCTGCATGGCCGAGCGCGACGGCGTGCCGATCTACAGCGAGGCCGAACGCCTGCGCATCGAGCGCGACGTCCTCCTCGAGGGCAGCTACCTGGGGGCCTGCGACACCAGCATCAACAACAAATCCGTCGGCAATCGCGCCGGCGCCGCTATGGTCGGCCTCTGCGTCGGACACCCCGGACTGGTGCGCTTCGGCATCGACGGCTTCATGAAGACGGTCGACGACTGGTTCCTGCCCGACGGCGGCACCTCCGAGTCGGCCGCCTATGCCATGATGACCATGGGCGGCATACGGCCCTTCGGCGAGGCCCTGCGCGACTACACCGAGCCCGAGGGCTACCTCGGACCGGACGGGCGGCGGCTGGTGCACTTCAACGCCTGCCGCGACACCCGCTACGGCACCTGCTGGCAGGGCCTGCTCTGGACCCTCCAGGGCAACCTCCGCCACCCGCCCCTGGCCGACAGCTACTGCACCACCGGCGTCTCGGCCGAGTACGCCGAGCTGATCGCGCTGGCCTACCCCACCGAGGCCCACCGCGCCTACCTCGCCGAGGTCGGCGGCGAGGCCCCGGCCGGCAATGCCGCACGGCTGGCCACCTTCTACCGCGACCCGGACCTGACCGCACCAGCGACGCCCTTCAGCCTGCCCGACGTCGTCTTCCCCTTCCTCGCCCAGGGCTTCCTCCGCCTCGGCGGGAACGGCCGCGACGGCCTCGTCGTCCTCGACGCCAGCAACTGGGGCGGACACCACCACCTCGACAGCCTGAACCTCTACCTCTGGAAGGACGGCCATGAGCTGCTGACCGACCTGGGGTACCTCTGGGACCACCCGGACAAGCGCATGACGACGCGCACGGCGGCGCACAACCTGGTCATCCTGGGGGGCAAGGAGCAGGCCAGCAGGGACCGCGGCGGTTCGGTGCATCTCTTCGGCACGACGCCGCGGGTGAAGTACATGGAGGCCTCCTCGCTGGCCTACCCGGAGGCCGCGGTCTACCGCCGCACCTGCGTCCAGATCGACCACGGCGACGGCGCCGCCTATGTCGTGGATATCTTCCGCGCCGCCCGCGGCGAGGAGCGCCGCGACTGCCTCTTCCATGGCCCGAATCAGGACGTCGC
>JAAYZO010000810.1 GCA_012514865.1 Lentisphaerota bacterium
GGTTCTGGCACCCCTCCAGGGTGCATGGCGTGCAATCCGCGTTTCCGGGGGTCGGGCTGCGCGCGACCCCCGGCTACGATCTGGCACCCCTCCAGGGTGACCGAGTGAGCGCCGTCGCGATCTTCAACAGCCCTGCCTCTAGGCCCTGCCGTCAAAGCCTGATCCATTTGCGAAGCGGGCCGCAGGCCCCTTCGCGACGTGGATCAGGCTAGGCCTTGCGGAGTTCGTCGCACAGGAAGGTCATGCTCGGGTAGCGCTGGGCCGGGTCCTTCTCGAGGCACAGGGCGATGATGCGGTCGACCTTCGGGCTGATGTCGGGCTTGAGGGCCTTCGGCGGCTTGGGTATGAAGCGGTCGCTGGTCTGGCGCCAGCGGGTCTGGCGCTCGTGCTGGCCTTGGAAGGGCATGCGTCCGGTGACCAGCTCGTAGGCCATGATGCCGAAGGCGAAGACATCGGCCGGGGGGCCGACGACCTCGCGGCGGATCTGTTCCGGGGCGAGGTAGGCGACGGTGCCGGACTGCCGCCGTTCCTTGCGGGGGGTGCTCTCGCGGCTGAGGTCGAAGTCGGTGAGCTTGACCTGGAGCCGGCCGTCCGCGAGGCGACTCACGAGGAAGTTCTCCGGCTTGATATCGAGGTGGATGAAGCCGCGGTCGTGGAGGTGCGCCATGGCCTCGGCGCACTGCCTGAGGATTGCCAGGGGGTCGGAGCTGACGCAGGGGTCCTTGACCTGGAGGAGCCGTCGCAGGCTCTGGCCGTCGATGTACTCGATCAGCTCGTAGGGCACGACGCCGTGGCTGCCCCACTCCAGAGAGCGCACGATGAGCGGGTGCGGGCTGAGTGCGGCGCGGATGCGCACGCCGTTGGTGAACTGCCGTCGCAGGCGCAGGTTGAGGACGTACAGTGGCAGGAGCTGCCGCAGGACGATCTGCTGGCCGTCCGGGGTCACGGCCACACTCAGGCGCGCCATGCCGCCGACGTGCAGTTCACGCACGACGTTGTAGGCGATCGCTGGCGTCGTCTTGTCCGGCATGCGCTCGGGTCCCGTGTCCTGCGGTGGCGCTCGGTGGTTCAGGCCAGCCGGCCGCCCTTGAGGACCATGGCGATATCCTCGTCCGAGAGGGTGTGGGTCAAGGCCACGGGGCTGCGGCTGCCGTCGGCCCGCAGGACGGTGGCCGCGATGGCCTTTCCGGGTGCGAGCTGCGTGGCGAGGCCAGCGATGACGAGGCGGTCGCCGGCGCCGATGCGCTCGTAGTCGGCGCGGTCGGCCAGGAGCAGGGGCAGGATGCCGAAGTTGACCAGGTTGGCGGCGTGGATGCGTTCGATGCTGATGGCCACGACGGCGCGCACGCCGAGGAACATCGGGCAGATGGCGGCGTGTTCGCGCGAGGAGCCCTGGCCGTAGCTCTCACCGGCCAGGATCACGCCGGCGCCGCCGGCGTCGCGGAGGGCCGCGGCGCGTTCGGCGAAGGTCGGCTTGCCCTCCTCATTGAAGCACTCGAAGACGACCTGGGCATAGCGCGGGATGTTGCTGCGGTACTTCAGGTAGGCGCCGGCCGGCATGATGTGGTCGGTGGTGATCTTGTCGCCGACCTTCAGCAGGACGGTCCCCTCGAGGGCGGCCGGCAGCGCGGCGCAGCGCGGCGGCTCGCCGATGGTCTCTTTGCGGATGATCGGGGCCGCCTCGCCGGGCGCGGCCGGCGCCAGGATCATGCGGTCGTCGATGAGGAAGCGCGCCGGCGCGGCGGGCGACGGGCAGGCGATGCCGAGGGTGCGCGGGTCGGTCAGCACGCCGGTCAGGGCCGTGGCCACCGCCGTCTCCGGGCTGACCAGGTAGCACTGGTCCTGTCGGGTGCCGGTGCGGCCGGCGAAGTTGCGGTTGAAGGTGCGCACGGTCACGGTGTCGTTGGCGGGGCTGAAGCCCTGTCCGATGCAGGGCCCGCAGGCCGACTCCAGGAGCCGGGCGCCGGCGGCGATGAGCTTGTCGAGCAGGCCGTCGCGGCTGAGCATCTGCATGACCTGGCGGCTGCCGGGGGCGATGCCGAGCGAGATGTCGGGGTGGACGACGCGGCCGTCGAGGACGGCGGCCACCAGGGCCAGGTCGCGGTAGGAGCTGTTGGTGCAGGAGCCGATCACCACCTGGTTCACCGGCAGGCCGGCGACCTCGCGGACCGCCTTGATGTTGGCGGGGTTCGACGGGCAGGCGACCAGGGGCTCGAGGGCGGACAGGTCGATCTCGATAACGCGGTCGTAGGCGGCGTCGTCATCGGCCGCCAGCGGCCGCCAGGACGCCTCGCGGCCCTGCGCCGCGAGGTAGCGGCGCGTCTGCTCGTCCGAGGGGAAGACCGACGCGGTCACGCCCAGCTCGGCCCCCATATTCGTCACCGTGGCGCGCTCGGGCACCGTGAGGGTCGCAACCCCGGGGCCGAAGTACTCGACGGCCGTGCCGACGTTGCCCTTGGAGCCGAGGATGCTGAGGACCTTCAGGATGATGTCCTTGCTGGCGACCCAGGGGCCGAGGCGGCCGCTGAGGCGGACGCCGACCACGCGCGGGCAGGTCAGCTTGAACGGCCCGCCGGCCATGGCCACGGCGACGTCCAGGCCGCCGGCGCCGATGGCCAGCATGCCCATGCCGCCGTTGGTCGGCGTGTGCGAGTCCGAGCCCAGGAGTGTCTTGCCCGGCACCCCGAAGCGCTCGAGGTGCACCTGGTGGCAGATGCCGTTGCCGGGCCGGCTGAACCAGACGCCCTTGGCCCGGCAGATGCTCTGCAGGTAGAGGTGGTCGTTCTGGTTCTCGGGGCCCATCTGGTTGGTGTTGTGGTCGACATACTGCACCGACAGCTCGGTGCGTACGCGGTCAACGCCCATCGCCTCGAGTTCGAGGAAGGCCATGGTGCCGGTGGCGTCCTGGCACAGGGTCTGATCGATGCGGATCTTGATCTCGCGGCCGGGCGTGAGCTCGCCCTCGACGAGGTGCTCTGCCAGGATCTTCGTCACCAGGGATTTGCCGGGCATGGGGTGCCTCCGTTCACTAGTCTAAGGCCGGACAGGCGCCCCGGGCGCCCGCCGTCAGGGTGTATCATCAGGGCCTCGGACGATCCTCGTCCTCGTCCTCGTTCCCGTTCTCGTTCCCCGCGATGGTATGTCATCAGGGCCTCGGACTATACACTCCGGAGCCGGACGGCTCAACCGCGGCGGCCGGGCGGTCAGGGCTGTTTGAAAGTCCGGTTCTGGCACCCCTCCAGGGTGCATGGCGTGCAATCCGCGTTTCCGGGGGTCGGGCTGCGCGCGACCCCCGGCTACGATCTGGCACCCCTCCAGGGTGCCCAGGTGAGCGCTGACGTGATCTTCAAACAGCCCTGCCGGGCGGTGCTATAGTGTGCGGGGTCGGGGCCGCCAGGGCGGCGGTCTGCGGTTCAGTCAGATCGGAGCGCTGTGATGCCGGAAGCCATGCAGGTCGGTTGCGCTGTGCGCGACATTGCCACGCCGTTGTTTCTGGAGCTGTACGGGTATGGCCCCTTCCTGGGCCGCCGCAACCTCGGCGTACGCGACCCCCTGCGCTGTCGTGCGGCGAGTTTCCGCTGCGGGGGCGAGCGCGTCCTGGTGATTGGCAACGACCTGGTGACCGTCAGCCGCAGCGCCGTCTGGGCCATCCGCCAGGGCATCCGTGCCGCGGCGCCGATCCCGGCGCGCTGCATCATGGTCTGCGGCAGCCACACGCACTCGGGGCCGACGGTGTCGCGCGGCATTGGCTGGGGCGAACTCGACCAGGGCTTCCGTCACGGCTGGGTCCGCACCGCCATCGAAGCCGGCCTGGCGGCGATCGCCGATGAGGAGCCGGTGCGGCTGAGCGCGGGTCGGTCGCCGCTGCAGCGGGTACTGGGCGTCAACCGCGTCCGCGAGGGCGGCCCGACTGACCCGGAGATACGCTGGCTGCGGGCCGAGCGTCCGGGCGGCGGGGTGAAGCTGCTGCTGCATAACCACGGCATGCACGGCGTCATCTTCGGGGCGGCCATGCGGCGCGTCTCCGCCGACTGGCCCGGCGTCGCGACCCAGGCAGTGGTCGACCGCGGCCTGGCCGAACACGCGCTGTTCCTGCAGGGCGCCGCCGGCGACATCAACACGGTGCCGTGCTGCTGCACGCCCGAGGCCGGTGAGGTGGCTCTGGCGCCGCTGGTGGACTCGTACCTCGAGTCGCTGCAGGCCGGCCTCGACAAGGGCCAGCCGATGGCTTCCGACCGCCTCGGCGCCGCCTGGCGCGAGGTGGTCTTCCCCACCAAGCCGTGCACGCCTGAGTCGTTGCGGCAGGCCTCGGCCGGGCTGCGTCAGACGCATCCCGACCGGCGCTACCTGGCCGACCGCCTCGAGGAGATGGCCCTCTACGCCGAGCGCGGCGGGGCTCTCGGAGTGCGTGCCGATCTGCAGGTCCTGGCCCTTGGCGATGTCATCGTCCACACGGTTCCCGGCGAGCCCTTCGTCGAGGTCGGCGCCGAGATCATGCGGCGGAGTCCCGGGACCCTGCCGATGGTCGCCAGCATCGCTAATGGGAATTGCCGGTATTTCCCGACGCGTGAGACCTTCGAGCGCTACCCGGACATCCTCGGCCCGTCCGGATATGGCTACTACGAGATCCACCAGGGCTGCGGGCGCTTCATGCCGGAGTACGCCGACACCATCGCCGAGACCCTGGTGGCCGAGACCATCGCCCTGGCGCAGTCGTTGCCGGGCTGACCCGGGGGAGCGGAGTCCAGAGTCCGGAGTCCGGAGTCCGGAGGTCGGAGTTCAGAGTTCAGAGTTCGGAGGTCGGAGTTCGGAGGTCGGAGTTCGGAGGTCGGAGTTCGGAGTTCAGAGTTCAGAGTTCGGAGTTCGGAGGTCGGA
>JAAYZO010000097.1 GCA_012514865.1 Lentisphaerota bacterium
GATCGAGGGCGAGGACCGTCCCGCATTGACGGCCGAATGGCTCGGCCTTTTCATCGCCGAAGGCACGGAGCGTTCGCAGCGACTATCCCCCGGCCCATGACTGCGACGCCGGACCTGGCCCGGATCGGAGGGGATATCGAACGCGGACTTGCCGCGGCGGGGTCCGCGGCAGGCGCGGTGGCCGTGGTCCTGGGGGAACGCACCCGGGTTTTCATGCACGGCGAAGTCGTCCCCCGCGAGCCAGTGGTCCCGTCGACCCTGTTCCACATCTGTTCGTGCTCCAAGACATTCACCGCGGCCGTGTTCGCGCGGCTGGTGCAGGACGGCTCCGCGGCATGGGACGAACGCGCATGCAGCGTGGTTCCCGAGTTCGAATTCAGCGATCCGCGTGCCACCGCCGAGTGCACGTTCCGCGACCTGGCCAGCATGCGCGTGGGCTTGGGCCGCGAAGGCATCGCGGAGTGGGGCATCGACCAGCTCCTGCCCCGGGAGGAACGCCTGGCACGAGCCCGCCACATGCCGTTCGTGGCGCCGTTCCGGGAGCGCTTCAGCTACTCCAACCTCTGCTACATCGCGCTTGCGCTTGCAGCGGAGCGATTGGGCGGGAAGCCTTACCAGGACCTGGTGCGGGACCTGGTCTGCACGCCACTCGGTTTGGGGGACAGTTACTCGGCGGGGTTCGGCACGGGCGTCGATGCGCTTGCGGCATTGCCCAGCCTTGAGGTCGGGGGAAAGCCTGCGCGCGTCCGCGACTTGACCGGACCGAACTCGGAAGGCTCGGCCCGCATCCATCTCTCGGTCCGCGATGCCGGCACCTGGATGCAATCCTTGCTGGCCTTGATTGGTGGCTCGGACAACGGCTTCCTGTCGGCCTCGGCGGTGGAGGAGATGGCGACCCCGCATGCGCTCGTGCGCGACGCCGATGTCCGCATGGCGCCCGGCGGCGCCGAGTGGTCCTATGGGATGGGGTTGTTCACGGGTCGGCTCCACGGACACCGGCTGCTGCGCCATGGCGGCGGGGGCCGCGGCTGGCGTCACGCGATGGTGCTTGCGCCGGACGCGGGTGCAGGGGTCATGGTGATGTCTGCCAGCGAGCATCCGGGCGTGGAAGCCCTTGCCCTGGAGTGCGTACAGGCCCTCCTTGGGGAGTCCCGCGATGATTGGTCCACACTGTTCCACGAAGCCGCGAAGGCTGCGGCGCTGGAGGAGCGCACGCGCCTGGAATCGCGTTTCCCGGCCGCGCCGGGCGCACCCGTCGCGGCCCTGCCGCCGGGCAACTATGCGAACCCGGTGACCGGATTGGCGCGGGTGGAGCCGGACGGGCCCGGGATGCGCATCGACTTCGAGGATGCCCCCGACTTCGCCGCCACGCTGGAACCACTGGGCGGAGCGGTGTTCGCCTTCGCCTTCGACGAACCCGCGCTTGCGCGCCAGCCGCTCGATCCGCCGTTCCTGCTGCGCATGGACGCCGCTGCCGCGGGCCCCGTGCTGCACACGAGCCATTTCGGATCCCTGGAGCGGACCGCGTGAGCCAGTCGC
>JAAYZO010000811.1 GCA_012514865.1 Lentisphaerota bacterium
GCCCATGCCGCCGCCTGTCAGTCCGTTCGACGGTGACCCATCAACCGGAGAGCCGGATGCGGGAAAACCGCCCGTCCGGTTCGGAGGGAGGGGCGGGGCAACTCAATGCCCCGTCCCTACCCCTATCGGCAGATGGTCTCGTAGGCCTCGCGGCCGCCCATGATCGGCATGACGGCGTCGAAGACCAGCAGGTCGATGGCGCCCGGGTTGGCTCTGACGATGCGAACGGCCTCGAGGCCGTGGCTGGCGACCATGACGCGGTAGCCGGCGCGCTCCAGCATGCGTCGGCAGATATCCCGTACGAGGGCCTCGTCCTCGGCCACCAGGACGGTCTCGCCCTGGCCGCCGGGCGGCGGGGCCGCGGCGGTCGCCGGAGTGGGCGCCGGCATGGGAGCGTGGTCGCAGCGGGGCAGGAGCAGGGTGAAGGTGCTGCCCTGGCCGGGCCGGCTGCTGGCGGTGATGGTGCCGCCGTGCTGGCGGGCGATGCCGTAGGCGACCGCCAGGCCGAGGCCGGTGCCTTTGCCCATGGCTTTGGTCGTGAAGAAGGGATCGAAGACACGGGCCATGGTGCCTTCGTCCATGCCCTCGCCGGTATCCTGAACCTGGACGGCCACGTAGATGCCGGGCTGCATGAGGTCACGGCGGTCACAGTCCTCGGGCCCCAGCGTCACCTCCAGGGTGGAGAGGGTCAGCATGCCGCCGCCGGGCATGGCATCGCGGGCATTGACGCAGAGGTTGATGAGGACCTGCTCGATCTGGTTGGCGTCGGCCATGACCGGGCCGACCCCGTCGCCGGGCTGGAAGTCGATGCAGATCGCCTCGCCGATGAGCCGGTTGAGCAGCGACAGGAGTTCCTGGATGAGGTGCCGGACGTCGAGGCGGACCGGCTGCAGGATCTGCTGCCGGCTGAAGGCCAGGAGCTGGCGGGTCAGGCTGGCGGCACGGCGCGCGGCCTGTTCGGACTGGTGCAGCGGCAGGTGCAGCGGCGCGCTCTCGTCGAGGCCGGCGAGGGCCTCGCCGGTGCAGGAGAGGACGACCTGGAGCAGGTTATTGAAGTCGTGTGCGATGCCCCCGGCGAGGCGGCCGATGGCCTCGATCTTCTGGCTGTGCCGCAGGCGTTCCTCGAGCTGCTTGGTCTCGGTCATGTCCTCGATCATGTCGAGGCTGTAGAGGAACCGCCCGCCCTCGTCGCGCACGACCGCGCCGACGTGGCGGGTACAGACGGTCTCGCCATCCCGGCGCAGGGCGACGAACTCGCGCGGCGGCATGCCGCTGCCGGCCACCGCCAGGGCTCGCAGCCAGGCCCGCCCGGCGGTGACGTCGTCGGCGGCCAGAAGGCTGGCCAGGCTGGGCAGCGCCCGCAGCTCGTCGAGGCTGTAGCCAAGCAGGCGCACGCAGGCCGGATTGGCGTCGAGAATGCGCCCGCGCTCGTCGCTCAGGATGATCCCCAGCGGCGAGGCGGTGAACAGCGTCCGGAAACGCTGCTCGCTGTGGCGCAGGGCCACCTCAGCCTCGCGCAGCGAGGTCACGTCCAGCGAACAGCCGAGGACGCCGATGACCTTACCGTCGCCGTCGTGCCACGGGATCTTGCGGACGGTGTACCAGGGGCCCGTGCCATCGGGCGCGGGCACCCTCAGCAGGATGTCGGTCTTGGGGCGGTCGGTACGGATGACCTCAGCGTCATCCAGCGCGAAGCGCTCGGCCACCTCGCGGGGGAAGATGTCGTCGCAGGACTTCCCGATGATCTGGTCGCGGCTCTTGCCCGTGTTCTCGACCCAGGCGCGGTTGGCCCAGACGACGCGGTTGGCGAGGTCCTTCTGGAAGACGCAGGCCGGCAGGGCGTCGAGGATGGCCTGCTGCTCGGCCTGCTGCTCCCGCAGGGCCTCCTGGGCGAGGCGCCGCCGCGTGATGTCACGGGAGGCGCCCAGGATGCCCGCCGGGCGGCCGTCGGCGTCGCGTATGACACGGGCCACGACCTCGACCCAGACATCATGCCCGTCGCGGTGTCGGTCGCAGAGTTCCATCGTCACCGGCTGTTCCGCATCCTGCTCGATGAGTTGCTGGTGGATCCTGGCCAGGGCCTCGTTGCGGGCGATGGGCAGCGAGCCCGGCTCCGGGGGGCGCGCGGCGAGGGCCATGATCTCGGCGGGGGTGAAGCCGAGCAGGCGCTGGACCGAGGGGCTGACGTAGGTGAAACGGCCGGCACTGTCCGCCGTCCAGACGACATCGGAGGCATTCTCGGCGATCAGCCGATAGCGCTGCTCGCTGGCCTGCAGGGCGCGCGCGTCGCGCTGGGCGGCCTGCCGGACGCGTCTGGCTACGCCGACCAGGTAGAGCGTCGACAGGACCACGAAGAGCAGGGCCAGCGCCGTCACCGCCTCGAAAAGGCGCGCCGCGGGTACCAGGAACCGTGCCGCGCCGACGCTGAGGACGCTGTAGACAATGCCTGCGATGGCGTAGAGCGTGGCGACGCCATGCCAGTCTCTGCCGGTCAGACGCTCCGGGTGGTCATGGGCTGTGGTCGCGCTGTTCTCCATGCTTCTTCCCTGATCCGCTGACGGGCGTCTCGTGCCCGCGTTGCTCGCGCTGAGCCCTCGGAGCCGGCCGCCACGCTGCGGCCCGCCCGGCGCCGGCCGTCGGCCGGCGGGGCCTGCCGGGATGCCCGCGTTGCCGAAGGCGGCGCCACTATAGCACCACGGACGCCCGGAAGGCCACCCGCTAGGCTGCCTCGCGGTAACCGGCCAGTCGAGTTCGGGCGGTGGCGCGCGGCGTACGGTAGCGGCGCCTGTCCGCAGGCGCTCCCCTAGGCCGCGCGTCGCGCCTGAGGCATTACGGTCGGGCGTTTCTGCACCTGGGGCAGTCCTGCGATGCGGTGCTATGGTAGCGGGCACCGGCCGGAAACAGGGCCGGCGCCGGCGCCGCGCGGCAGCGCCGGTGCCGGTCGGCCATCGCTCACAGGAGTGCACCGCCCCATGAAGATCGCTCTACAGATCGGCATGATTCCCGGGAACACCACCGCCGACAAGCAGAAGTGGGCCGCCGATCACGGCGTCGACGGCATCGAGATCAGCGCGGGGACCTACCCGGTCGAGCGCCTCGACCAGGCCCGCCGCGACTTCGCGGACAGCCCGGTGCCGCTGTGCACGGTCTGCGGCAACCCGTCCTTCGATTTCCTCGATCCCGATCCCAAGAAGCGGCGCGCCAGCATCGAGCAGTCGAAGCAGTACCTCAAGCTCGCCGGCGACCTCGGCGCCACCGGCCAGATTGTGCCGCCGATCTTCGGCGCGCCGCGCCTGCCCGACCTGGCGCCGCTGAAGAGCGCCGTCGACCTGGAAAAGGACCTCCTGGTCGAGCTCTGCAAGGAACTCGGGGATGCCGCCCAGGCGGCCGGCTGCCTCTTCCTCCTCGAGCCCCTCAACCGCTATGAGACGCACCTCCTGCGCACCCAGGCCCATGGCCTGGAGATCATCCGGCGCAGCGGCCACCCGGCTCTCGCCCTCATCAGCGACTTCTTCCACATGAGCATCGAGGAGACCTCGACACCGGCCGCCCTGCGCGAGGCCGGCAGCCTGGTCAAGCATGTGCACCTGGCCGACAACACCCGCCTGGAACCCGGCAGCGGCGACACCGACTTCCTGGCCGGCTTCAAGGCCCTCGCCGATATCGGCTTCAGCGGCTACATGGCGTTCGAGTGCGGCTTCAGCGGCAGCGACCGCACCGCCGCCCTAATCACCAGCCTGGCCTACACCCGTGACTGCATCGCCAAGGCGCAGTCCGGCCGCTGACCTGCCGTGCGGGTGCCGGTGACACCGGGGACACCGGGGACACCAGGGACACCAGGGACACCAGGGGCACCAGGGACACCGGGGACACCGGGGACACCGGGGACACCGGGGACACCGGTGACACCAGGGA
>JAAYZO010000812.1 GCA_012514865.1 Lentisphaerota bacterium
GCGGTCCTCGCGGCATCCGCTGCTGACACCAAACGACTTACGGATGCCGTGGCATGAAAAACTTGCCGCAAAAACAGGGTTCTTACGGATAGTAGTACGGACGGACACGGACGGGGCCTTGCCGGCTCCGGCGTCGGGCGTTGACACGGGCAGACGCCGCAGGCGCCGTGGCGACCCGGCGCTCAGGCGTCAGCCTGGTCACGGGCCACCGAGCGGACACGATGCAGGCGCTCGGTGAAGCCGCCTTGGCGCTCGAAGTCCAGAGCCAGGCGCTCGACCTGACGGTCGAGGAGGTGGCAGCCGAGATTGAGCAGCGACAGGGCACCGTTGGCCGCCAGACAGGCGGAACCGTGCGGCCGGCGCGGCTCGGGGGCGGCGGCAGGCACGGACTCGCAAGGACGGGCACGGACCGGCACGGACGCGGGGCCCGGAGGCGCGGGGGTAGGGGCGCGGTCTGGGGTGTCCGTGGTCGTCGGTGTCAGTCCGTGGTCGTCCGTGTTCCCCCTCCGGTGCTCTGACGCGACCCATGCCGCGAAGTCCTCCACGGTTTCCGGTCGCCTCTCCTTGAGGCGGACCAGCGCCGGGTGATCCGGCGCCAGTGGCGCCATGTGACGCTGGCGCAGGAAGTCCTCGTAGTCGAGCTTGAGCTCCTCCAGGCTGGCACGGGCCACCTGCGTCAGCTTCAGCTCGGTCTTCTTTTAGGTCGCCGAGGCCTGCGAGCCCTCGGCGATGTTCTGAACTCCCGAGCGCGCTGCCTGGACCATCTGGTCATGCGTGCGGCTGTGCCGATCGATGTAACGATCGCAGAAGCGCACGGTGATATCGTAGACCAGTCGCGCCACCTGGAAGCTCTTCAGCCGGCGATAGCCGCCATGGTGAGTGATCAGTTCAGACATGCGGGATCCCTCCGGTCCGCCGCACGACTCCCCGTTACCGGTACCCTATCCCGGCATTCGGCTCGCCGCCAGGCAGGAAAGAGGCCCTATGGCGCTGTGCCGGTGGCAGGCCCGCGCACACGCCGGGATCGGCAGACACGGACTCGCACGGACGGGCACGGACGGTCACGGACGCGGGACCAGGAGGCGCGGGGGCAGGGGCGCGGCCTGGGGTGTCCGTACCACTACCCGTCAGGAACTTGCTTTCCGGGCAAGTTCCCGACGCCCGCCGCCGGAGCCGGCGAGGCCCCGTCCGTGTCCGTCCTTGCGGGTCTGTGTCGGTCCGTGTCCCGAGCCCGAGGGCCGTGTCCCCGCGGCCCTTTCCCCTCGACCCCTTGGGTTGCGGGCACAGCCGGCGCTGGGGTCGTCCGTGTCTCCGCTGCGCCCTCACCGCGCCGTTTGACCGTCGTCCTTCCTGGTCATGACCATGACGATATTCCGGCTGGTCAAGGCGGCGCGCGAGTAGGCGTGGCGCTCGATGGTGCGGTAGAAGTCGGTGCGGTTCTCGAGGGCGCGCACCTCCTGGCCGCGCCGGCGCAGCCGGTAGGCGGTCCAGGGCAGTCCGGCCAGGACGAAGGGCAGGTAGATCGGCCACAGGATCTTGCGCTTCATCTTGTTGCCGCGCAGGGCCTCGAGGCGCACGCCGTGGTGGGCGAAGTGGAAGGCGACTTTCTGCCAGGTTAGCGGGGTGATATGCCCGTAGTCGAACAGCGTTTCGCCGTCGACATTGACCCGGAACTGTGTCGGCCAGAACTGGAAGAAGCTGCCGGTGCACATGAACATCAGCCGCGAGTAGAGGCAGGCGATGTTCGGCATGGTCAGGATGAGGGTGCCGCCGGGCCTGGTGACGCGCGCGAGTTCGCCGATGAGGCCGTGGTAGTTATCGATGTGTTCGATGCCCTCCATGCAGACGACGACGTCAAACTCGCCGTCCCTGAAGGGCAGGGCTCGGGTCATGTCGGCCATGACGGTATCGGGTCGCGCGCCGTTGATATCGGCCCCGACGACGGTGAGGCCGTGCTCACGGAGGGAGTCGCCGAGTCGCCCGGCCCCGGCCGGTATGTCCAGCACGCGGGCGCCGGCGGCGGCGCGCGCCAGGATCTCACGCGAGACAACGGCCATCGTGTCGGAGTAGCGGTCATGGCACGTGGATTGCATCGGGGATCCCTATAGAGCCCGCCGTTCGACAGCCAACACACGAAAACACCGCCGGTACTTTAGCATGACGGCAGGCCGTCGTCGACGGTGTGGCTCACGCCCTGATGCCGGCCTCGAGGAGGCTCCGGGCGAGGTCGAGGGCATCGACGGGCCAGAAGCACTGCGGGCGGGGCTGACGGACGTCGGGGCGGCCCGCATCGGGCCGGCAGCGCAGGACGGCGTCGGTCCAGCGTGCCGGGACTGCCGCCAGGCCGTGGACGGCGCCGAGGAGGGCGCCGGCGATGGCGGCGTTGGTGTCGGTGTCGCCGCCGCGGCTGACGGTATCGACGACGCCGTCCTCGAGGTTGGTGGCATGGAGGAGCTGCCAGAAGGCATTTCGGAACGCGATCAGCACCCACCCCTGATGCTGGAGGTAGTCCTCCGGCGGTGCCTCGGCGGCATTCAGGAGTGCCTCCATCAGGGCGTCCTCCACGGCGAGGGCGGCGGCATGGGCGAGGACGGAACGGTACAGGGCCTGGGGTGCGGGGCCGTTACGGATGGCGCCGGCCAGGGCCGCTGCAAAGAGGGCATTGGCCTGTTGGCAGACCGGGTGCGGGTGGGTCAGAGCGGCGTCCTGGCGGGCCCATGCCGCCACGGCCGCCGGGTCGCCGCCGGTGCCGAAGATCCCGAGGGGGCTGATCCGCATGAGGGCGCCGTTGGCCTGGCTGGAGGGATTCGGCCGGCCGCGCAGGCTGCCGGCGATGGTCATGCCGCAGTCGAAGGGCCCCGAGTCAATCCAGAATCGGTACGCCGCCAGGGCCGCCGCGGTGTCGTAGGAGCCGCGTTCGACCAGCAGGCGTGCCAGGAGCAGCGCCATCTCCGAGTCGTCGGTGGGCTGTCCGGCGAGGGTCCCCCAGGTGCCGCCGTCGGCGAGGTCGCGCACGCCCTGCGGGTAGGCCCGGCGGATCGCCTCGGGTGACTGGAACTCGACCAGGCTGCCGAGGGCATCTCCGGCGAGCTGGCCCATCAGGCAGCCCTGCGCCCGCGACAGCATCCCCGTGTCCATGGTGGCCATGATGACCGCCCTCCGGCCGCCGCGGCAGGCCCCTCCGGTCACCGCCCGGCGCCGCCCAGTATACCGCCCCGCTGGGCGGTCTGTCAACGCGGATACTCCCCACCCCGGCAGGGCCGGTTCTTGGTGGAATATCCATCTAGGGCCGGCTTCAGGCGCTGCCTTTCTCGCCGGCCGCAACGGCGATGCGCTCTGGGCGAGGCTCTGCACAACGCCCTGCCGGCGCGCCTCTCCAGGGCCTGGCGCGGTCGCTGTCAGTCAATCTTGAGAACGACGTAGCCATAACCCTCAGTGACCGAGAGCGAGAGGGCTGCGTCGGGGGGGACGACGTCCTGGCCGTGGAGGGTCAGCGATGGCGTCTTCTCCAGGATGGCGATCGGCCGGCCGGCGAGGTGCCGGGGCAGGGTGACGGTCTGCTTGTTGAGTGTCTTATGCACGTCGATATAGACGACGTCCGAGTCCGCCTGGCGGTGGTGGATGAAGAGGGTGGCATCGGGCTCGCGCTGGGGATCGAAGTACTGCCGGAAGGCGAGGACGCGCCGTTCGGTTCCTGGCGCGGGGTCCGTCAGCGTGAGGCAGTACGGGTACATCTTGTGGCTGGAGTAGAGGTGGTAGACGACATTGCGTTCGGCGCCCAGCCGGGCCTTCGCGGTGCAGCCGTCGAAGAGCGAGTAGCCGAGGGCGATGCCGACGCGGCGCGCGGTATCGCCGGCAATTCTGACGAAGCGGTCCGGCGGGTCGGCGGGGTCCAGGCAGTGCTCCCGCGTGAGATGGAGGTTGGCCGGCATGGCGGCGGGCAGGGGGGCGATGGCGGCAAAATCGCAGTCGAAGGAAACCTTCTCGGGTCCTGCCGGGGGTGTCGTGAACGACCTGAGTTTGGGGATGTAGCACTCGATGCGCGGATAGCGGGTGATCGTGCCGGCCCAGCCGAACATGACGCCGAGGGCTTTGAATGAGGACATGGCCCGGTGAAGCCGATAGGTCTGGTCCAGGGTGCACGCGCCGTAGGGCTGGAAGCGGAAGAGGGTCTCGACGGAAAAGAGGCTCTCGAGGGCGGGATCGCGGCCGTCGCCGGGCTTACCGGGATGCCGCAGGGCCTGGGCAACCAGCGACTCGGGCAGGATGACGTCGTAGGCATAGCGGTGGTCGAGGAACGCGCATTCGATCTCGCGGCCGTCGTCCCTGAGGGGCGTATGGCCGTCAACGAGGATGTCGTCGGCGGTGACGCGGGTGCCCGGCCAGAGCTGCGTGCTGGAGGCCGTCTCGACGTGCAGTTCTCTGCCGTCGGGCCTGAACAGCCTGCCTTCCGGCGGCAGGCGGGTGAACACCGGGGCGCCGGGCGTCGCGCCGGCCGGGTGGATCAGGAGGCTGTTCGGGTCGATGACCCGCATGATGGCGAAGCGGTTGCCGGCGCCATCGGTCAGGAGGGTCCCTACAGCACTCGCGGTCAGGCCGTGGTCCGGTGCGGTGAGCTGCTGGGCATAGGGTGAGGCATGGTTGCCACCCAGGGTGCCATAGGGGCTGATCGGGAAGGCCGGCATCTCGTCGCCGCCGGCATGGATGCGTTCACCCGTGGCATAGTCAGCCAGAGGCGTGCCCGTCGGCACCAGGTAGGCCTCTTCGTTGGGCTGGCTGTTGCCGCCGCTCCTGTGACTGCGGATGATGATGTCCTGCTGTGTCGAGAAGGCGCTGCGTACCAGGAAGCCCTGGCCCTGACGCAGCACGGTGATCCTATCGTCATGGGCAGCACCGGCGGCCATGGTGACCCCCCAGAGGCAGAGAACGGCTTCACGCATCATTGGCTCACGACCTTCCGCAGTCGCTCGGCGGCGATCCGGCCTCCTTTGGCGGTGACGCAGACGGCGTGAGCAGGACGGCGTCCTTCAGGAGGCGGCAGAATTCCTTCTTGGTGACGTGGTGATGCTCGCCCTCCTTGTCGGTCGGGCTCCTCATCGTCTTGTAGTCGACGCTCAGGCGTTCCAGGCTCACGATACGGAGGTAGCGGTCGCCCTGCTTCCAGATCTGGTTCTGCTGCAGTCTCATCATGTCCTTTCGGTACCGGCGGCGCGCGCCGATGGGGCTGGCGCCGCCGCCGGTCTTACGATAGCCGCTGGAGGCTGCACGCGCCTGCGGGCACGGCGAGTGGGGACAGGGTGGACGGGGTCACCGCACCTCTGCCAAGCGGCCATGGACTGCCGGCGCTACAGCAAGATCCCCGGCGTGGAGCGAGTAGGTCTGCGGCGCCGCCCGTAGACCTACCGGGCGCCGGCAGCGCCCGGGGGAGCGCCAC
>JAAYZO010000813.1 GCA_012514865.1 Lentisphaerota bacterium
CGCGACTCCGAACTCCGAACTCCGACCTCCGACCTCCGACCTCCGACCTCCGACCTCCGAACTCCGAACTCCGACCTGTGATTCAGACCGCGGCCGTCGCTGCGACGCGCTTTACCGCCTCGACCATCGCCGCCAGGTTTTCCGCGGGGGTTTCGCGGCCCACCTGGTCGCCGGTGCCGACGATGACACGCGGGTTTCCCGCAAAGGCGGCGAGGATCTCATCGACCTCGCGCCGGACGTCGGCGGGTGTGCCGCGGATGAGGGTCTCGACGGTGTGCACGTTGCCGTTCATGGTGGTGCGGCCTTCGAGGAGCCGCGCCGCGCGCTGGAGACCCTCCAGGCCGGCGACGTCACCGCCGGGCGGTCGCTCGAACGGGCAGACGCAGTCGATGCCGAGTTCGGCGAAGTCGGCGACGGTCTCGGCGCAGCGGCCGTGGACGTGGACATGCAGGAGTCGGCCATGGCGGTGCACCTCGTCAGCGACGGCGGCGATGACCGGCTTGTCCCAGCGTCGCCAGAGGGTCGGTCCAAGCAGCGAGTTGCAGCTCCAGGAACAGCCGATACAGAGGCTCTCGAGGGGGGTGCGCTCGCAGATGACGCGGGCGGTGCGCACGATACGGTCGATGTAGCGCTCGCGCAGGGCCTCGAGGAGCGGTGTCAGCTCGGGGGTGAGCATGTCGATCACGCCGGTCTCGAAGCCGCCCTCACGGGCGCCCGCGTAGACATCGAAGAACGGCACCCCGAGCCAGGCCTCGAGAAGGTACGACTCGCCGACCTCCGTCCAGGCCTGGACCAGGTGGCGCACGTCCATCGCCTCGGGCTCACCGCCGAAGGCGGCGCACTCCCAGGCGGGCAGGTCGCGCGCCAGGTCCTTGATCGGGCGCTCCAGGGTCCATGAGGGCTCGTCACGGCTGATACGGCTGGCCGAGGTCAGGTCGCCGCGGGGCGTGCGGGTGACGTGGTGGGTCTCGAGGGTGTCGTCATCAACCCAGACCTCCCGTGAGGTGACGGTGACATCCGGGTTGGGTATGGCGGCGAAGGCGACGCCCCAGCCCTCGCACTGGAAGGCCTCGAAGGCTGTCTTCAGCGCCAGGTGGAACGGGACCTCGCGGGCGAAGCGTATCATATCGACGCCAAGCAGCTTCGCCGGGTAGTAGTACCAGAGTTCGGGCGCCACCGCGGGACGGTCCGAGGGCAGGCCGCGGTAGGCGTTGAGCATGCGCTGTTTGGGGGTCATGGGCATGGCGCGGTCTCCATCCGAACCCGGGGTACGCGCCGCATCCGGCCGGCACGGCCTCTGGCTGTCTTCAAGCCACTCGCCGGCGGCGCCGCTCCACGCAACCCCGGCTCAGGCGCGCCAGGCCACAGCCATGGCCGCACCGGCCGCGGCGCTGGCCTGGATATGCGCGATCAGCTCGTCGGTCTCGTAGCCGGTCAGGCGCGACTGCGTGCCCTGGTCGCCCTTGGCGATGTTGGCGCAGAAGAAGGCGACGGCCCGGTCGAAGGGCGACGCGGGGGCATAGCGGAACTCGGTTGCCCGGCCGGTCGCGTTGTCGTAATGCACCAGCATCGAGGCCTTACTGTCGACCTGATTCCAGGCCGCGCTGTAGAGTTCGAGCCGGCCGTTGAGGCCATTGATTTCGATCCGTTCATCCCAGCCATCCCTGAGGAAGCCGATATGGCGCAGCGGGTGTGCCAGGGCCTCGTAATGGACGACGCCGTTGGCGGTCTCGAGCAGGGCCGCGGCCTGCAGGTCGTAGTCACGGCCCGCGGGCACGTGGAGGGTCGCGTACAGGCGGTGCGGTCGGCCGAGGAGGTGGCAGACGAGGTCGAGGATGTGGCTGCCGCCGCAGGTCAGGATGCCGCCGCCGTAGTTTCTGGTGACCCCCGACGTCCCTCCCGGCGGCGTGTGGAAGAGCCCCTCGGCCGGCATGGCGCCCCAGAGGTCCCCCCAGGCCTGATAGGCGCGGATATGCGTGGATACGATCCGCCCCAGGCTGGGCAGCAGGGCCCGCGCCTGTTCGACGGCCGGGATGAAGCGCTTCATGTAGGACGTATAGAAGATCGTCCCGGCGCGTTCGGCCGCCTGGACGATGGCCAGGGCGTCATCGGCGTTCGTCGCCAGGGTCTTCTCGCAGATGACCGCCTTGCCGGCGGCGATGGCGTCCAGGCAGATCGGCCGGTGCGTCGATGAGGCCGTCGCGACCGTCACCGCATGCACCGCCGGGTCGGCCAGGACCTGGCGGTAGTCGGCCGTGTAGCGCGCTCCGAAGGCCTCGACCCAGGGCCGCGCCGCGGCCTCGTTCAGGTCGCAGACCCAGGCGATGCGGGCGCCGGCCTTCTGCAGTCCGCTGACATGGAACCTGGCGATGTTGCCACAGCCGATGACACCCGAGGTGATCTGCACGACGGCACTCCTTAGGGTAGCGTTGTCGATGGCTTCGGGCCGCCCGCACGGGCGGAACCGGACCGGTCACGGCCGGCGCAGAAGTCGCGGAAGACCTCCAGCATGTACTCGTAGTTCTCCAGGGGCATGCCCTGGAAGATGGTATTGGAGGTGCTGAAGATGTAGCCGCCGCCGGGGCTGGCCTTCTCCAGGCAGTACAGCGCCGAGGCGCGTATGGCCGACGCCGGGCCGTCCTGCAGGAGGCTGCACTGCACGTTCCCCATGAGCGCCATGCGTCCGTGGCAGCGTCGTTTGACCTCGGCGATGTCCATGCCGGCCATCGGGTCGACGGACTGGAAGCAGGCCGCGCCGAGGGAGAGGTAGTCATCGAGGACCGGCATGACATTCCCATCGCTGTGGACGAAGGGGATGGCGCCGCGGCGGCGGGCATGCTCGACCTGTCGCCGCAGGTAGGGCGTGACGAACTCGCCGAACTGCGCCGGCGAGATGAACGGCCCGGCGTTGAAGGCGATGTCGTTGACCATGTGGATGAACTCGGCTCCGGCGTCGATCAGGCGGTCCATGGTCGCGATGGCGCGGCGCTCGCGCTCCGCGGCCTCCGCGTGCAGGCGCTCGGGATGCTCCGCGAGGTCCACCGCGAACTGCATCCAGTCCTGCATGCCTTCGATCGACAGCGTGCCGCCGCCGACCACGCCGCCGATCAGGATGTCGCTGCCGAAGGTCTGCCGCGCTGCCGCGATGCCGTCCGGATCGCTCCAGGGCCAGTACACCATCAGGGCATCCCACGCATAGCGCGCCACGATCTTCTCGTAGATCGTCATGCACTGCCCGACCATGCGGCCCTCCTCGGTGCGGGTACAGCCATTCCAGGCGCGGCGGTCCGGGAACTCCAGGCCGAAGGCTTCCTTCTCGAGTTCGAACATGGCCTCGAAGTGCGGCGGGCGGTCGGGCTCTTCGAAGGCGAGGGCCCGGAGCATGCGTTCGCGGCCGGTCATCGTGCGGGTCCTCCCGGAAGGCACACCGCCGTGCCGCCCGCGTCCCGCCGGCGTCCACGCAGCGCCACGACCGCTCCAAGGATGTCTTTCGTCGCGCTCACGCGGGGAGCCCTCCGGAGGCTGCATCGGATACTGTCGACCACGGCCTCACGGCACCACGACCACCTTGACTGCCTCGGGATCGGACTGCGCTGTGGTCATGGCCTCCGCCATGCGATCGAGCGGGAAGCGATGCGAGATCAGGGCTTCGCCATCCACGACGCCTTCGCGCAGGTACTGCAGGGCCATCGGTGTATACAGCGCCGGGCTGGCGAAGGAGGCGCGCAACTGCAGCTTCTTAAAGTGGAAGGCATTGGCGTCGAAGGTGCACGACGGGTCCCCGCCGGCCGCGATGCCGATGAAGGCGATCAGGCCGCCCTTGGCTGCCACCGCGAAGGCCGTCGGCAGGGTCGCCGGCGGCGCCGTGACCAACACCCGGTCGATCGCACAGCCGAAATCGGCGTCCTTCACCGCGTCCCGTGACGGATCGATCACCGCGTCGGCGCCCCAGGCGCGCGCCAGGCGGCAACGGGCCGTCTGGGTGCCATACTCGCTCACGAAGACCCGGCGGGCGCCCATGCGCCGCGCCAGCGCCAGCGCCATCAGGCCGATGGGGCCTGCACCTAGCAGCAGGACATTCGACGTCGGCGTGATGTCCGCCAGACGCACCAGGTCGATGGCGACCCCGAGCGGCTCGCTGATGCAGGCCACCTCCGGGCTCAGGTCATCGCAGGGGATGACACACGCCGCTGGCGACAGCATCTCGTCGGCAAACCCGAACGAGCCGAGGTAGAAGAAGCTCTGCATGTCGGTGCAGAGCTCCTGCCGCGTGTTCCGGCAGTTCGCGCAGCGGCCGCAGGCGGTGGCCGATTCCAGGACGATGCGCTGGCCGACCTCGAGGCCGCGGACGCCCTCGCCGCACGCGGCGACCGTGCCGGCGACCTCGTGGCCGAAGGTGCGCTCCTGAGAGGCCCCCGCGGTGTCCGCATGCACATCCGTGCCGCAGATGCCACAGGCGCTGACCCGCACACGCACCTGCCCCGGGCCAACCCGGGGCGGGTCGACTTCCCGGACGGTGATCGCCGAACCTCGCCGAAATGCCGCTCGCATGGAGTGCCTCCCTGCCGACGCCGCCGTGCTCCGGCGGCCGCGGTCGGGTCCTGATCGTCCGCCGCACCGCTGCCGCCGTACCCCGGCGGCATGTCCCGCGCCCCGCCGCACCGGCGAGGGACTTGACGGTATGCAGTAAATAAACGATACTGCCTGTTGTGCTGCTAGCCTATGCACTTATCTGTCAAATGGACTATACGATTCTGCTTGTCTAGGACAGGGATCCACCGATGCCCAAATCCCTGCTGCGTATCCTGCCGGTGACCCTCTGGGCGGCCGACGGCGCGTCGGCACGCTCGAGGGAGCTAACGCCCCTCTACGTGGACCGCTATGCCGGACCGCGGCGCCCCGCGGATCGGTCCGGCCACAGCTACTGGGAGCTGACCTACGTCTACGGCGGCGCCGGGTGGATGGCGACGGACGCCGGGCGCACGCCGCTCGCGCGGCACTCGGCGGTGCTCATTCCGCCCGGTCTGGCGCACGCCGAGCAGACCGACCAGACCCTGGATTGCCTCTGGGTCGGCCTCGCCGGCGACCGCCTCGAGGGCATGAGCCGGGGGCGGCTCCTCGAGTCCTGCTGTCCGGACCTCCTGCCCCTCTGTGACCAGCTCTGGCAGCGCGCCGGGCGGTCGTACGACAGCGGCGGCCCTGAACTCGATGGCCTGGCCGCCGTGGTCCTGGGACGTTTTCTGAGGTACCTGGCCGAGGGCACCGACGACGTGGCCGACCGCATTGGCGGTGCCGTCGCCTGGATCCGCCAGAACTTCCAGGCCCCCACGAGCGTGCCGGATCTGGCGCGGCGCTGCGGCTGCTCCGAGAGCCACTTCCACCGCGAGTTCCGCCGGCGCACCGGGCGCTCGCCGGTGGACTTCCTGACGGCGGTCCGCGTCGAGCAGGCCATGAAGTGGCTGCGCAACAGCAGCCTGACTGTCGGCGACGTCGCGCGGCTGGCGGGGTTCGCCAATGCGTTCTACTTCAGCCGCGTCTTCCGCAAGGCCACCGGGATGCCGCCGGGGCGATGGCGGCAGCAGCCGGCCGAAGAGCCCTGAGGGCAGGGCTGTCTCAACGTCCGGTTCTGGCACCCCCTCAGGGTGCGTGGTCCGTGGGTTCCCGCTTCCGGGGGTCGGGCTCGGGCGACCCCCGGCTACGATCTGGCACCCCTTCAGGGTGGCCAGGTGGGCGCTGGTGCGATCGTCGATCGGCACTGTCCTGAGGGCTCTGCCGGTGGTCAGCCGACAGGGCCGGCAGTATGGTGTCAGTCGCCGTCACCCGGCATCACGAGGCGCTGCGCACGTCCTCCAGGAGACTTCGGTCCATGGGCTCTCAGTATACCTTCCACCTGATTGCCAATGCGCATCTCGACCCGGTGTGGCTGTGGGACTGGCGCGAGGGCCTCAACGAGGGCATCATCACCTCGCGGGCCATCCTCGATCTCATGGATGAGTTCCCGGAGCTGACCTGCATTCGCGGCGAGGCGCTCATCTACCGGCACATCGAGGAGAACGACCCGGAGACCTTCGACCGTATCCGCCGGCGCGTCGTCGAGGGGCGTTGGGATGTGGTCGGGGGGACCTTCGTGCAGCCGGACACGAACCTGACCGGGACGGAGACCTACTGCCGCCACCTGGTCCGTTCCCAGGCCTACTTCCGATCGCGGTTCGGGCGCGCCGCCGAGGTCGCCTGGGCGGCGGACTCGTTCGGTCACAGCGCCGGTCTGCCGGACGTCCTGGCGGCGGCGGGCATGACCGGCTTTGCGTCGACGCGTCCCGGCCCGGCCCAGCTCGCCCTGGCCAAGCCGGCCTTCTGGTGGGAGGGTCGCGCCGGCGGCCGTGTCCTGGCGTACCGCCCACCGTCGGGCTGGTATGGCTCCGAGCGTGACGAGACGCCGCGGCGTCTGGACGCGCTGCTGGCCGCGGCCCATACCGGCGATCTGGAGACTGTCGGCGCGTTCTATGGCCTGGGCGACCACGGCGGCGGGCCGACGCGGCGCGTCCTGGCCGACATCGCGGCCTGGGCCGCGGACCACCCCGAGGTGTGCGTGGTCCACTCCGGGCTGCATCGGTTCTTCGGGGCCCTCCGCGCCGAGGTCGCGGCTGAGGGCGGCGACGGCTTCCTGCCGGTGCACCGTGGCGAGATGAACTACTGCCTGCGGGGCTGCTATGTCTCGGTGGCCAAGCTGAAGTACGCCTTTCGCAAGGCCGAGGCGGCGGTCAGCCGCGCCGAGACCACGGCTGCGGCCATCGCCGCCGGACTCGGCCAGCCTGCCGCCGACCTCGGCAGCGCCTGGGATGCACTCCTGCTGAATTCCTTCCACGACATCCTGCCGGGCACCGCCATCGAGCGGGCGTACGACGACCAGCTCGACTGGCTCGGCCAGGCGCGCCATCAGGCCCTGACGGCCGAACACCAGGCCCTGAATCGTCTGGCGCTGCGGGTCGATACGACGCGGTCCCACCCGGCCATCGGCGACCGGCCCGGGTCGGTCGTGCAGCTCCTCTGGAATCCGCACCCATGGGAGTACCGCGGCCCGGTCGAGCTGGAGGCCTCGCTCGACTACCGGCCGATATGGGCCTATCGGGGCCGCGGCGCCGAGCTGCCGGTGGCCCTGCGCGGTCCCGACGGCCAGCTCCACCCCGGACAGGTGGTCGAGACAGAGCACACGGCCATGCCCGACTTCCCGTGGCGCAAGCGGCTCGTGGTGCCCGTGTCCCTGCCGCCCTGCGGCTGGAGCGTGATGGAACTCGCCTGGGAGGAGGGCGTTGCGAGGCCCTCGCGGGCGGCTGCCGCCACCGCCGCCGTGCGTCTGGGCGAGCACGCCATTGGCAATGGCATCTTCCGCGTGGAGGCGAATCCCGGCGCGCCCGGCATCGACATCCGTCGCGACGGCTCGCCGGTGTTCGCCGGCGCCGGCCTGGGCGTGGTGACGGTCGACGACGCCTGGGGCTCCTGGGGCGGCATGGCCGACGAACCCGCGTCTCTGGATCTTTCCAGCGTCCGCCACCACTGGCGCGTCGCCGCCTCCGAGGTGCTGGAGGCCGGCCCCGAACGGGCCCTCCTGGCCGTGCGGCTGACCGGCGGCCAGTCACGGCTTGATCTGCACCTGAGCCTGGCGCACTCGCGTCCCGTGGTGGACGTCGCGGCACGGCTCTTCCTGGATGAACGCTCGGCGCGCGTCAAGCTGGTGCTTCCCGCCGGCGGCGATCGGGCCACCTTCGAGGTGCTCGGCGGGCAGGTCGATCGCGGCCCCGCCGGTGAGGTGCCCGGCGGGCGCTGGGTACGGCTGCACACCGACCGCGGGCCGGTCGGTTTCGCCAGTGACGCCCTCTACGGCTTCGACCTCAAGGATGGCACCCTGCGCGCCAGCGTGGCACGGGCCAGCCGCTATGCCAATGACTCCTTCACCCCGCCGGACGCCGATCCGTGGCACCCGGTGGTCGACTGCGGCGAGCTGCGCTTCCGCTTCCTCCTGACCACAGGCACCGAGGCCGAGAGGGACCTCCCGCGCCTGGCACGCGAGCTGGAGATGCCGCCGGTGGCGCTCTGCGTTGCTCCCAAACCGGGCGATCTGCCGCGGCACGGGTCACTGATGGCCCTGGACCCGGCCGGCCTGCAGCTCCTGGCGCTGAAGCCCGCCGAGGATGGCCATGGCTGGGTCCTGCGCGTGCAGGAAACCGCCGGTCGCACCGTCGAGGCGTCCCTCACCTGGGCCGGCCAGACGATCGCCTTGGGCACCGTGCCCAGCGGCGGCATCGCCTCGTGGCGGCTCACACCGGCGGCCGGGCCATGGCGAGCCCGGCGCGTCACCACTCAGGAGCAGTAGCCACACGCCGCCGCCCAGGCTCGGCCCGCCAGCGCGGGCGCGGCCTGCAGGCCAAGGTGGCGAGGATTCGGGGGAAAGAGGGCCGCGGGGACGCGGCCCTTGGGCTCGGGACACGGACGGACACCGACACACACGGACTGACACGGACGGGGCCTTGCCGGCTCCGGCGTTGGGCGTTTGGCGTTGGGCGTTTGGCGTTGGGCTTTGGGCTCTCTCTACCGGGAGTCGGGCCTCGGGCGTCGGGAGTCCGGGGGCGGGAGCTTGCCAGATAACGCACGAAGCCGTGATGGAGGAGGCGTCGCATGGGTCCTGCATCCCTGACGGATCTTCCTCCACTGGCCGTTTCCTGCCAGTGACGGAAGCTCCGATATACGGGAGACTTACGGCTTTGCCGTCGATCTCCCGTTGGTGTCTACAGGGGCCTTCCGCTGGCGGCGAGTCCGGCGCTGTGCGGGCAGTTTCCTGCGCGTATCGGGTCCCGGTGCGGTCCGCTCGAGCGCCGGCAGCAGGGCAGGCAGGTCGATGCCGGCGGCCGAGAGCAGAGCCTGCGTGGAGCTTCGGGGCTGCGGCAGTGTGGTGAAGGCCGGCTGTCCACGGACCCATACCTGGGTCGAGCAGAGTTCCTTGAGTTCTTCCAGCCCCTCCTCAACGGTCACGTCCAGGCCGCGCCAGCAGTCGGCCAGGCGGCGGGCCAGCATGCAGGCGAGCATCACCACCAGAG
>JAAYZO010000814.1 GCA_012514865.1 Lentisphaerota bacterium
CTGCAGCAACGCCGCCGGGAGGGCCAGCCCGGGCACCGCCGGCGCCGCCTTCACCACCGCCTCCGGCGGGGGTTCGGCGGCCAGGCGGACCCAGTCGAAGGCCAGCAGCGCCGGCAGGCGACGGCACTGGACCTCGGCAAGCAGCGAACGCACCGCACCCTCGACCCCGGCGGCGCGAAGATCCACGGCCAGGGTGTGCCAGTGCCCATCCTGAACCAGATCCGCGCGGCTCACCACCTCGCGACCGCCGCGGCTGGAGTCCAGGATCCACAGGCCATACCCGGCGGCCAGGTCGCGGGCGCGGTAGCGCAGGACTAGGTACGGCCTCAAGGCCAAGCGCCAAGGCTGCACCGCAATCTCGAACTTCATGCCGCGACCAGGCTCGGCAACACGCAGGGAGACGACGCCATGCGCATGAGCCACCTCCGCCTGCAGCGCCGCGTTGGCCACATAGGAAGGCCGCGGCTCCCAGAGCGGCCCCTCCGTGAACTCCAGCGGCAGGGCCTCGCGACCCCACAGCATGCCAAGGTTGAGGCAAAGACACAGCGACAGAACGCCGCAACGACGCCACCGCCGCCACGGCGCCACGGCGGCGGGAAAGCGAGTCGGGAGTGCCCTGTACATGCCCTGTGCCCCCTGCCCCGCCACCGCCGGAACGACGACGCGGGTGCAGCGTCACTATACCCCGGCCGTCGCCGCAGCACGCATCGCCGCGGCACCGGCCAGGCGGACCGCGGGCGCGGGCGCTGATCACGTAGGTCCGCGGCGCCGCCCGTGGACCTCCCGGGCGCCGTCGGCGGCGCCCGCGGGAAGCCGAGCCGACGCTCGGCGCTCCCGGAACCCGCGTCGGCGCACTGGCCAAACCCCCTTTGCGTGACTACGGTGACCTCCCAGGCGCCCGGGGTCGGCCGTCGACGCTGCCGAGGGCATCGCGACGGTCCCCGGCCGGCGAGCGCCACAGCCAGGAAGGAACGCCACCATGACACCGGGACCGTACTCTCTCGAGGGCCTGCCGCAGGTCCGCGCCGGCGCCGCGCAGGTCGAGATCACGCCGCCGCTGGGCACCTCGCTGGCCGGGTACTTCACCGACCGGGTCAGCGACGCCGTCGCCGACCCGCTGTATGCGCGGGCCCTGGTCATCGAGAGCGCCGGTGAGCGCCTGGCCCTGGTCTCCTGCGATGTGATCTGCCTGACCCGCGAGACGGTCGACCCCGCCCGCGAGCAGATCGCGGCACGCTGCGGCATCGCCCCGGCGCGCATCCTGATCGCCGCCACGCACACCCACACCGGCCCGAATACCCGGGCCACAGGCAAGCAGACCATCCCGGTGAACCACGCCTGGCTCGAGGCCCTCCCCGGGCGCATCGCCGCGGCCGTCGAGAAGGCCTGCGCCGAGACCTTCGACGCCGTCCTCGTGCCCGGGCGACAGTCCGAGAACGCCTTCGGCAGCAACCGCCTCGGGCGCCTGCGCGACGGCTCCGAGGTCTTCGGCAAGGACAAGGCCATCGGCCCGGCCGGGCCCGTCGACCCGGAGGTGCTGGCCCTGGCCGTGCGCCAGACCGACGGCACCCTGCGGGCCATGGTGGTGAACTACGCCATGCACGCCGATGCCACCGGCGGCAACCAGATCTCGGCCGGCTGGCCTGGCAAGGTCGGCCGCACCATCGCCGCCGTCTACGGCCCTCAGGCGGTGACCGTCTTCTTCAACGGCTGCTGCGGTGATATCAACCACCACCACTGGACGCCGAAACGCATCGTCTCGAAGGGCCAGTTGCGCACCGACCAGATGGGCCGCGCCATGGCCGGCCTGGCCATCAACGCCGTCGAGATGGGCGAGCCGATGACCAACGCCACCATCGACGGCCGCCTGCGCCGACCCCTGATTCCTTATTACACCCGCGACGCCGCCCAGCGCGCCGAGATCGACGCCTGGCGCGCCAAGCCGCAGCGCACCGTCGTCGAGCAGTTCGTCATCGACCGCTTCGACGCCTGGCCCTACGACGGCCAGACCGCCGCCGTGACCATCCAGGCCATCCGCCTCGGCGATGTCCTCGTCATCGGCCTGCCCGGCGAGATCTTCGTGAAGTGGGGCCTGGAGATCAAACACTGGTCGCCGGCGCCCTATACCATCATCGCCGAACTCGCCAACGACTGGTTCGGCTACATCCCGACCACCGACCAGGCCCAGCGCGGCGCCTACGGCGCCAAGCCCATCCTGTCGCGTCGCCAGGATGCCGACGGCGGCCGGCAGATGACCGACGCCGTCCAGGTCATGATGTGGGACCTCTGGGAAGGCCGGCCCTGACACAGGCGCGGCCCCCAACCGGGCGCCGCGCCCGCCGTACAAGGCCCGGCCCGGGCCGGGCCGGGCAAACTCATCAGACTCGTCGGACCGGTCAGACTCGTCAGACTTGTCAGACCTGTCGGACTTGTCAGACCTGTCGGACAGCTCCGGCCGCTACGGCCTGGCGGCGTCGCACCCGCGGCGCCGCGCGGCCATTGCCGGCGCGGCCCTGACGCGCTAGAGTGACCCGGAAGCCAGTGGACCTATCGTATCCTTGAGCCTTCTGGAGGCCTTCCATGCAACGCGTTCTGTGGAGCAGCGTGACCCTGATCTGCGGGATGGCCCTGGCGCAGGCTGACGGGCTGATCACCTCCTTCGAGACCGACACCGACAACCCGTTCCGGGCCGGCGGCGGGGCCGTGATGGAGCGGGTCGAGCGCCATGCCAGCGAGGGGCGCTTCAGCCTCCAGGTCACCCTCAAGGGCTCCGCCGCGGACTCCTGGCCGGGCATCACCCTGCCGGCCGACAACCAGGGCGACTGGAGCCACCGCGACGTCCTGGCCATGGATATCTACCTCGAGGGCGACACGCCGCGGCAGCTCTCGACCCGCTTCGACGCCGCCGGCCGGCCAGGCATCTTCGGCGGCGGCAACCTCAAGCCAGGGTGGAACCGCAACTGGTCGGTCAACCTCAAGGCCCTGCGCGCCGAGGCCGACCTGGCCCACGCCAAGAGCCTCCTGCTCTACGCCCGAATGCCGCGCGAGGACATGGTCCTCTGCATCGACAACCTGCGCTGGACGAGCTTCGCGGCGCGCTTCAAGCGCCTGGAGTACCTCGAGACCGCCGACGGCGTCGCGCCGAGCGACGCCGAGCGCGACCGCGGCTTCGTCGCCTGGGGCCACTCGCCCCTGCAGGTCGTCTTCCCGTCGAGCCGTCCGCAGGGCCGCCTGGAGGCCCTGCGGGACGTCGTGGCGCAGGGGGAACTGGAGAGCCTGACCTTCAGCCTGCATGCCCTGCGCGACCTCGGCGACGTGCGGATCGTCCTCGCCGACCTGCGCGGTCCCGGCGGGGCGGTCCTGCCCGCCGCGACCGCCGAGGTGCGCACCATGCGCTACCTGGACAAGCGCGTCACCTACAGCTCGGACCAGTACTATCACGCCATGCCCTCCTACCTGGCGACCCTGACCGCGCCGGTGGCCATTCCGGCCGGCCGCACCCAGACCTTCGACCTGCTCTTCCGCGGCCCGGCCGACCTGCCGCCGGGGCGCTACGCCGGCGCCGTCACGGTCCAGGCCGGCAGCCAATCGCAGGCCATACCGGTCGAGGTCCTCCTCCTGCCGTGGCGTCTGCCCGAAGCCGAGGGCCTCCTCTACGGCGAGTACTACCGCACTCGCGGGCAGCCCGCGGAGTGGCGCGAACGCCTGCGCGCCGACCTGGCCGACATGCGCCGTCAGGGCATGACCTCGGTCGGACTCTGCTTCGGTCCCGACCCCACGAGCTACCGCCGCGACGGCGAGCGCTTCACCATCGACTTCCAGGGCGACACTCTCTTCGAGGCTTTCATGGAGACCTACGTCGAGCTCGGCTTCCCCGGGCCGGTGATTCTGCTCGCGGACAGCGGCCAGTCGGCGGCCTTCCCGGTGGGCAGCATCGACTCGGAGGCGTTCGCGCGCGCCTACACCAACTTCCATCAGGCCTTGGCGGCGGCGGTCCAGGCCAAGGGCTGGCCGGAGCTGATCATCCAGCCCGTCGACGAGCCCGGCTGGCAGGACCAGGAGCACCGCGACCGCAATGTCACCCTCCTGAAGCTGCTGAAGGCGGCCGGGCGCCGCACCGAGCAGGACGGCCCCGGCGATGGCTACTTCCACAACGAGGCGGGGCCGTGGTCGGATGTCTGGAACTACAACGGCGCCCTGTCGTCAGCCGCCATCACGACGAAGGCTCTCGCCGAGGGCCGCCTGATCACGCTCTACAACAACGACGTCGAGAGCTACCGCCCCGAGGTCGA
The DNA here is from genome assembly GCA_012514865.1 of Lentisphaerota bacterium. Classification (GTDB taxonomy): domain Bacteria; phylum Verrucomicrobiota; class Lentisphaeria; order Oligosphaerales; family JAFGRS01; genus JAGVUW01. The sequence continues at coordinate 4,293 of JAAYZO010000814.1, forward strand.
CCGCTGGGCCTACGGGCTCTTCAACTGGCGATGGCGCCTGCATGGCGGCTACAACTGGGAGTACCGCGGCGGCCGTGGCGACCTCTACGACAACCTCGACGACACCACCGGCGACTGGGTGCACCGGTACCTCCCGCAGGGCAGCGAGCCGGGCGGCCCGAGCACCGGCTGGGAGGCCAGCCGCGAGGGCGTCGACGACCGCCGCTACCTCATCCTGGCCGAGCGCCTCATCGACGAGGCCACCGCCGCCGGCGGCGCCGCGGCGGTCCTGGCGGGCGAGGCGCGGGCCGACCTCGATGACCTCCGCCAGCGCCTCGACGGCCACCCGGGCATCCGCGGCCGCAGCCAGTTCACCGAGGCCATCAGCCTCGACCAGGCGCGGAAGCGCGGCCTGCTCCGCGGCGAGACCGCCGCCAGCGCTTTCGTCGGCGGGCTCTACAAGCACCCGAATGGTCTCGCCTTCGAGGAGTACGACGCCATCCGCTGGATGGTCGCGCGGCACTCCTGGCGGCTCCTCGCCGCACTGGGCCGCGCCCCGGTCCTCGCCGAACCGACAGCACCCGCGCCAGCCCGCGACGGCGCCGAGCGCCTCCGCGTCCGCGAGCGCCACAACGAGGCCGCGGGCAAGGACCAGCCGCGGCCGGCCGTGCGACTGCCGGCACTCGCCAACGCGCCCACTCTCGATGGCGATCTCGACGAGGCGGCGTGGCAGCAGGCCGCCAGCCTCACGCTGACCCTCAACGACGGCTCCGGACCCGCCAGCGCCGACACCACGGCGCGCGTCGGCCTCCACGGCGACCACCTCTACATCGCCTTCCTCTGCAATGAGCCCGACACCGAACGCATGGTGGCTACAGTCAAGGAGACCGACGGCCAGGTGTGGCGCGACGACTGCATCGAGGTCTTCATCGACCCCGGCCTCAGCGGCAAGGGCTTCTACCAGGTCCTGGTCAACAGCCTGGGGACCATCGCCCGGGTCGGCCCGGGCGGCGCGGCCTGGCAGCCGGCGGTGCGGGCAGCGGCGCGGGTCGAGCCGGCGCAGCAGCGCTGGGTCGTCGAACTGGCGATTCCGACCGCGGGGCTGACGCTGGGTCCGCGTTTCGGCCTGAATCTGGCGCGTGAGCGCCGTCCGATGGAGGTCCTCGAACTCTCCGCCTGGTCGCCGACCGGCGGCTCGTTCGGGCAGCCGGAGCGCTTCGGCGTCGCGGTGCTGAGCGGCGATCTGCCGCAGGCCGCGGCGGCGCCGGCCAGCCTCGAGATGCAGATCACACCGGGCTACGCCCTCACCACCACCGACGCCGTCGAGGCGAGCTTCCGCGTCGGCCTCACCCCCGAACGACAGGCCAAGGCACGCCTCAGCGTCACCATCGAGGGACCGGCCGGAACCCTCCAGAGCAGCATCGCGGCGCCCCTCGCCGACCGCGTCGGCGCCACCCTCGCCACCGGCGACCTGCCGCCGGGGACCTACCGGGTCACCGCCCAACTCTGGGACGGCGATGCCGTCGCCGCCAGCGCCGAGACGCGCTTCACGCGCATCCCGGCGCCGTGGTGACCATTCAGGTGCCCGACCGGCTGAGCCGGTCGGGCAGACGGAACGCCCGGTAGAAGCCCACACACCAGCCCGCGGTGTAGACCACGAAGAGCCCCAGGGCCGTCCAGAACAGCGGCATGTCCAGACGCGCCGGCTCCACCTGATTCGCCTGCACCGCCAGCAGCCCGGTCACCGCCATCAGCAGAAAAAGCGCCGTGCCCATTCGGCCGAGCCACCCGGCCAGCATGGCCTGAGTGACGGCACGACGCTCGGGCTGCAGCCAGTAGTCCTTGTGCGGCAGATTCACCCAGCGCGGCGACACGGCAAAGACCAGGCGGTGCGATCCCAGAAACACCGCCAGGAAGA
>JAAYZO010000098.1 GCA_012514865.1 Lentisphaerota bacterium
CAGATTGACCAGTTGCAGTTCCACAACAACTGGTCGCGCGAGCCCGAGGTGGCGCCGCAGCAGGTGACCTTCAGCCGTCTGCGGCTGATGCGTCTGCCGCCGGGGGGAGTGAAGGGCCCGCGTCTGGACGACGAGGCCTTCTTCGCGATGCTCGATCTGGACCGCCCGGAGCTCGCGGCGGTTCGTGAGGCCTGGCGGGGTGGCGACGGCGCCGGTGCGCGGCGGGCCTTGGCGGCGCATGTGCGGCAGCGTCAGGCGCCGCTGTGGACCGTCCGGCCCGAGGACCGCCCGACACTCGGGGTGACGCCGCCGGCGGCCCATCCCGGGATTGAGAAGGGCGGGCGCTACAGCCTCGGCGTGGCGTTGGAGCAGCCCGGCTGGCAGTGTCTGCGTCTGCCCCTGGCGGACTTCCGCGCCGAGGGCACCCCGGTGGGCTGGGAGTGGGTCTCCGGGCTGCGTCTGAGCTGGCGTGTCCAGGGCGACCCGTACGACGGGCGCGAACTGCACCTCGACGACGTCGCCCTGGTCGGCCCCGGCGGCCGGCGCAGCCTGGGCGACTTCGAGAGCGAGGCCAGCGGCTGGGAGGGCCTCTATCGTGACGAGAGTCAGGCCAGGCAGGGCCGCGCCTCCGGGCGCTGGTGGTTCCCGGAGATCTTCCCGTCGGCGGCCTGCCAGCGCTACCCGGCCGACTGGCGGCCCTACGAGGCGCTCGAGCTGTGGGTGCGCGCCGGTCAGCCCGGCGACCGCCTCGAGATCGCCGTCACCTCGGCCCTGCCCGACACCCGCCGCGCCGAGGAGATCCTGACGAGGACCTTCACCATCGGCGGCTTCAGGAAACACCCCTACGCCTTTGGCGAGCGCATCGACTGGTCGGCCAACGCCATGACCGAGGGCGAGTCGCGCACCATCGAGTGGAATGCCCAGCTCAACCGGCACTTCCACTTCGCCGACCTGTACAACGCCTACTGGTCCAGCGGCGACGAACGCTACGCTGCCGAGCTGGCGGCGCAGATGCGCGGCTGGATCGAGGACAACCCGGTGCTGCTGATGCGTTCGGGGAACAGCCCCTACCACCACGCCTGGGAGACCCTCAACACCGGCATTCGTCTGCACAACACCTGGCCGGAGACCCTGGAGCGCTGCCGTCAGTCGCCGGCCTTCACCGACGAGGTGATCATCCTGGTGCTGAAGTCGGTCGCCGAGCAGGTCCGCCACCTCCTGCGTCACCCGAGTCGCGGCAACTGGCTGACGGCCGAGTCGCTCGGGGTCTACACCAGCGGCGTGCTCTACCCGGAGTTCCGCGATGCGGCGGCGTGGCGCGCCCAGGCCTTGGAGAGGCTCTATCGGCAGCTCGATGAGGAGGTCTACCCGGACGGCATGCAGTTCGAGCTGGCCCTCGGGTACAACACCTGGGTTCTCGCGGAGTTCGTGCAGGTGCTGCGGCTGGCGCGTCTGAACGGCCTGATGGAGGAGGTCCCGGCGGACTACCGTTCGCGGCTGGCGAAGATGTACGAGTACCTCATGAAGGTGAGCCGTCCGAACGGCACCGCCTTCGGTCTGAACGACGCCGGCGACGCCAACGTCCGGCGCCTCCTGATCGACGGCTACGACCTCTTCCCGGAGCGTGCCGACCTGGTCTATCCGGTGACGCAGGGCCGCGTCGGCCGGCCGCCGGTGAGCGACAGCGCGGCGATGCCGTACACGGGTCACTACGTCATGCGTACCGGCTGGGATGAGGCGGCGCGTCTCCTGCATCTGGACAGCGGCCCGTTCGGGGCGGGGCATCAGCACGAGGACAAGCTCTCGATCCTGATCTACGCGTATGGCCGGCCGCTGCTGGTCGAGGGCGGCGTGGTGATGTACGACCGCTCGCGGTGGCGCACCTACGTGCTGCAGACGCGGTCGCACAACACGGTGATGATCGACGGCATGGAGCAGTACCGGCGTGCCGACCGCGAGTCCTACGTCCGTCCCCGGCCGTGGACGGCGCCGACGCCCGAGGGCGATGAGACGCGCTGGGCCAGCGCCGATGGCGTCGACTGGTGTGAGGGCTGGTACCGCGGCGCCTACCGGCCCTACCGCGGCTTCGATGCAGCCGGGCCGGCGCCGGAACCCCTCGAGGGCGTCAGCCACC
>JAAYZO010000815.1 GCA_012514865.1 Lentisphaerota bacterium
ACTTCTACCGCTTCAACACCCGGGTGAAGCCCCTCGACGACGCGCGGGTGCGTCGGGCGCTGTCCCTGTGCATCGAGCGCGAGCAGCTCACCGCCTTCGTCCTGCGCGGCGACCAGTCGCCAGCCCTGCACATCACGCCGCCCAACACCGGCGGCTACACCTCGCCAGCGCGCCTCAGCGGCGACGCAGCCGCGGCGCGGCGGCTCCTGGCCGAGGCCGGCTACCCCGACGGTAAGGGCTTCCCGCCTCTGGAGCTGCTCTACAACACCAGCGAACAGCACCGCGTCCTGGCCGAGGCCGTGCAGCAGATTTGGAAGAGCGCCCTGGGCGTCGACGTCACCCTCGTCAACCAGGAGTGGAAGGTCTACCTCGACAGCCTCACCCGCGGCGATTACCAGATCGCGCGCGGCAGTTGGATCGGCGACTACAACGACCCGAACAGCTTCCTGGATCTGTGGATGACCGACGGCGGGAACAACCGTACCGGCTGGAGCAGCCCGGATTACGACCGCGCCGTCGAGGCGGCCGCGCAGACCGCCGACACGGCCCGCCGGCACGAGCTGTTCGGACAGGCCGAGGCCATCCTCATCGACGAGATGCCCGTCGCCCCCGTCTACTTCTACGTCCGGACCATGCTCATCCAGCCCTCGGTCCAGGGGTGGTTCCCCACCCTCCTGGACCACCACCCCTACAAGCACGTCCGCCTGACCGCGGCGCCCTGACGGGGTCAGCCGATGGCGGCGGCGTTGACCGCAGCGCGACCCACCGCCTCGCCCATGGCGACGGCATTGCCGGTGACGCGGTAGCTCGAGTGCGCCAGGAAGTCGCCGCTGATGCAGCGGCCGGCCATCCACAGGCCCTCGACATCGCGGGCCTGCAGGGCCCGCAACGGAATGTCGTAGGGCTGCGTGCGGACCGGATGCGGCTCGATGCCCTTGCCGGCGCCGGGGTTGGTCGAGTGCACATCCAGGCCGAAGGCGACCCGGCACACGGCGTCGTCATGGCAGCGCCCGGCGACCATGTCGTCGAGGGTGACTGTGTAGCGCCCATGCAGTCGGCGGCCCTCGCGCACCCCGATCTGGGCACTCGTGGCCAGCAGCCGCAGCCGCGACCACGGCCCGCCAAGGCGCCGCAGACCGTTGACCAGGTCATGGAGTTCCCGACGCCCCCGCAGCGTCGCCGCCGTCAGGTCGCGCGCGTCGATGCCCTTGACGCCGTATTCGTGGTTGGCCATCAGAAGGAAGAGGTCATCGCGCACAGGGAACAGCGACGGCTTGCCGTACGACGGCGAATGGCCGCCGCGCTCCATGGCCTCGCGCAGGCGGTCCTTCGGGGCTGCCCAGGCCTCGCCGGGCTGGCGCACGAAGCCGGAGACCTCCTCGAGGCGCAGCCCGCCGAGCAGCCCGATCAGGCTCATCGGCTGCTGGGCGCCGGTCTCGGGGTGGCCCAGGTCGAAACCGCAGCCGGCCAGGGCGCCGAGGTCGCCATTGCCGGTGGCGTCGATGAACTGCCGCGCCGAGAGGGCCTCACGGCCCGAAGGTGACTCGACCACGACCTGCCGCAGGCGCCCGGCCTCCACCCGCGCTGCGACGACGCGGCTGTAGAGCTGCAGGCCGACGCCGGCCTCGAGGCAGAGTTCGTCCAGGAGGATGCGGACCTCTTCGCCGTCAAAGGCATTCGTGCCCTCGCCACGGCTGTCATGGGCACGGGCGCCGCGGGCCTCGAGGCGCCGGATGATCTCGGCCATCAGGCCGCCCTTGTTGGCGTGGTCGAGAAAGTAGGCCAGCAGCCCGGTCGTCCAGATGCCGCCCAGCGAGCCGTACAGCTCGACCAGATGCACGCGCGCCCCGGCGCGGGCCGCCGACACCGCCGCGGCCACACCGGCCGGACCGCCGCCGCACACGACGACGTCCCAGTCACCGATCACCGGTACATCACGGGCGGGTTCACGAATGGTGTTCATGCTCTCAATGACTCCTCTGGCTCGCCCCGCAACCGCCCCATCGACCGCGCCGCCGCCGACCTCTCCCGATGCCTCGCTCGCCTGGCCGCACCTCGACGGTCTCACTCAGCGCGCCGCCGGCACGAAGCGCCTGAAGAAGGCGATCTCGCGCTGGACCGTCGCCGCGAACTCCGCCGCCGGCACCTCGAACTCGCAGTGCACCGACACCGGACCGTCGTAGCGCTCCCGCGCCAGGCCCTCGAAGACGTCCGTCCAGTCCACCACACCAGCCCCGGCCACGACCCAATGCCGCTGCAGGGCGCCGTGCCCATTTCTCTCGATACGGCTCAGGAGCACATCCTTGACCGCCACCAGGCTCAGCCAGGGGCGCAGGATGCCGAGGGCAGTGGCGACGGCCTCGCCTTCGACCGCCAGGTGCGCCGGGTCGACATAGGCGCCGACCAGCGCCGGGTCGAAGCCCGCCAGGAGTGCCGCCAGGCCGCAGGCGTTGAGGCCCATGCAGCGATCGCTGTGGGTGTGGTAGCAGATGCGCACGCGGTAGCGGCGTGCCAGGCGTTCCCAGCGCCCGAAGGCGGCACGGATGCGCTCGACCTCGGCCATGTAGTCATGCTGGCGCGGGTCGTAGCGGAAGTACCCCAGCTTGAGCAGCCGGATGTCAGCCTCGTCCATCGCCCGCAGCAGGGGCTCGGCGGTCGGATGCTCGGGCTCGAGGAGGTCGAAGTTGCCGGTGACCATCGGGATGTCCAGCCCGGCAGCACGGCAGTGCGACGCCAGGCGCGGCAGCTCGACGGCGGCGTTGTCGGGGTTGACCGCGTAGCCCGGCCGCACGCAGAGGTCATAGCCGTCCAGGCCCCACTCCTGAGCCCGCCGCACCAGCTCGGCCGGGGTGGCCTCTTTCAGCGTCTTCGAGAACATGATCAGCTTCATGGTCCGCCTCGTGGAGGCCGCGCCTCCGTTGACTCCGCAACACCGCCCGGCCGGCGTCACTCGAGCACCACGCGGCACTCGGGCACCGACTGGATGAAGGCCTTGCCATAGTTCGACGCGCTCAGGCGCCGGTCGAGAACCACCACCACGCCGCTGTCGGTGCGGCTGCGGATCAGCCGCCCGAAGCCCTGGCGGAAGCGCAGAATCGCCTCCGGCAGGGCGTACTCCGTGAAGGACCGGCCGCCACGCCGCTCGATCGCCTCCTGACGCGCCGCCACCAGCGGGTGGTCGGGCACACTGAAGGGCAGACGCACCATGATGACATTGCGCAGGGCCTCGCCGGGGACATCCACGCCCGTCCAGAAACTCGCGGTGCCGAAGAGCACGCTGCCGATGTCGCGACGGAAGGCCTCGAGCATCTGCGAACGCGGCAGGCTCTCGCCCTGGACCAGCAGCGGGAACTTCTCCTCGGCACAGAAGTCGGCCAGCTCCGCCGCCAGGCGACGCATCATGGCATGACTCGTAAAGAGCACGAAGGCGCTCCCGCGCGTCAGACGAAGGTAGTGCCGCAGGCGGTCGGCCGCCGCCGGCAGGAAGGCCTCCAGGTCGTTCGGGTCGGGCAGACCGCGGGCGATGTAGAGGGTCACCTGCGACTGGAAGTCGAAGGGGCTGTCCAGCACCAGGCTCTCGACGCCCTCGGCGCCGACGCGCCCGAGGTAGTAGTCCATGCGGCCGCGTATGGCCAGGGTAGCGCTGGTCAGGATCACCGGCAGGCCCTCCTGGAAGAGGCTCTCGCGGAGGAGCGTCCCGACGTGCACCGGCACGGCCTTGAAGAGGACCTCACGCTGCTCCCGGCCGTGGCGCTCGAACCAGTACACGTGCTCGGGGGTCTCCATATCGAGGAACCGCCGCAGATTCAGCCGCTGGCTCTCCAGATCCTCGCCGAGCGCCGACAGCTCGCGCGACGCGGCCTCGCTGTCAGGGTCGCCGGCGAGGCTCTGCGCCACCCCGGACGCCGCCTGCACGACCTTCAGGAGCGGGCCGTCGAGGTAGTTCGGGAGGTGCCCGGGGACGGTGTAGCGCAGCGGCCCCTGCGCCTGGGGCTCAAGCCACTCGGCGACGCGCCGGAAGAACAGGTCGCAGGCCTCCGCGGCGCGTGTCACCGCCTGCCGCGCCTCGGCCCATGGGCCCTCGGCGAGCAGGCCGCGGTCGAGGTCGGCCTGGTAGAGCCGCCGCAGGCAGCGCCGTAGGGCGAAAGACCCGGCCTGGAGGCCGAGATGCTCGGCGGCGCAGTCCTCGACCAGGTGCGCCTCGTCGAGGACCACCGCACCATACGCCGGCAAGACACCGCCGTCGCCCGTGCCGCCCTGCCGCTTCATCGCCAGATCGCTGAAGAAGAGGGCGTGATTGGCCAAAATCAGGTGCGCCCGCTGCAGCTGACCGCGAGCCCGCATCAGGAAGCACTGCCGGAAGTGCGGGCACTGCGCGTTCAGACAGTTGCCGCGCTCACAGCAGACCGCCTCCCAGACCTGCCGCAAGGGCTCGAAGCCGAGATCGCCCAGACAGCCGGTCGGAGTGCTACCCACCCACCGCCAGAGCGACTCGAGCTGCGCCGCCAGCGCCGGCGCGCCGAAACGCGCCGCCTCGACCTCGGCCATGGCCTGCAGCCGCCGCAGACAGACGTAGTTCGAACGGCCTTTCGCCAGGGCCGCGGTGAACTCCACACCCAACAGCGCCGACAGGACCGGGACGTCCTTCTTCAGAAGCTGCTCCTGCAGGCTGATCGTGTGCGTGCTGACCACGACCGGACCGGCACCGCCCAGGGCGTGCAGGATCGCCGGGACCAGGTAGGCGAAGGTCTTGCCAACCCCGGTGGGCGCCTCGACACACAGACTCTGCCCGGCCTGCAACTGCCGCGCCACCGCCAGAGCCATGGTCTGCTGCTGCGGACGATGCTCATACGGACGGCCGCCGACCTCCGGGGCACGCCGAAGCGGGCTGTCAATGCTGAAGAATCGCTCGATGCGCTCGATCATGGTCCCCGCCGGCGAGTGTGGCACATGACCGCCACTGTAGCCCCGCCACGACGCCCCGCCACCCCCGGACCGGAGGCAGCGCGGTCGCAGCGCCTCAGTCGAGTCGAGGCGGCCTGCAGCGGCGCGTGTCCTCACGCGCGGCACGCGGCCTGATGAAGCGCCTGCGGCCAGGCGCCACTACACTGGCCGCGCGCCATCGACACCTCGACGCAGCCAGGTCCCTCCAGCATTCCACCATTCCATCACTCCAATTCGTCAGTGCTGGCGGTCGCGCCGCGTCATTGCGTCGCGGGGCGGGCCGTGTATGGTAGGTATTTTGGTGTGAGACAGGCCGTCCGGAACCCGGAGGAGAGGCCGGG
>JAAYZO010000010.1 GCA_012514865.1 Lentisphaerota bacterium
CAGGGTGACCGAGTGAGCGCCGCCGCGATCTTCAAACAGCCCTGGCGCACTCTCCGGCGCGGGTTGCCGGCGGGGTGCGGCGGCTCTATAGTCAGCCACCGCCGGGGGGCCTCCTGACGCCGCGGGAGCGTGCGCGGCGCCGCCGACCGGCCGGCCCAGGCGTACTCATCACGCTGTCTCAACCCTCCGCGGACAGAGGCGACATCACGGTGCAGAAGCTCTTCACGACGCTTTCGGTGGGGTCGATGGTACTGCGTAACCGCCTGGTGCGATCGGCCACGGGCGAAGGCGCGGCCGACCCGTCCACGGGCTGTCCGACGGCGGCGATGGCGGGTTTCTATGGTCGCCTGGCCGGTGGCGGTGTCGGGCTGATCATCACCGGCCACACGGCGGTGAGTCCCGAGGGGCGTTGGCGGGCCGGCGTGGCCGAGGTGGCGCGGTGCGTCTCCTGCAGCCGCTGTCGGACGACCCCCGAGCAGTGCAACCTCTGCGGCCTCGACGCATGAGCACCCACCCCGACTCCCAGACGCCGGCGGCGCCGGATGCGCCTCTCTTCCGGACCAGCCTCGAGGAGGTCGTCGTCGGGTCGATGGTGCTGCGTCTGCATGTCGTGAGCGACATCGACGAGGCCATCGACCACTACGTCGCGACCGCCCCTGACGACACCTGCCAGATCCCCTACTACACGCGTCTGTGGGAGTCCTCGCTGGCGCTGGCGGAGGCAATGGCGGCGCGGCCGGCGCTGTGGCCGGGCCGGCGGGTGCTCGAGCTGGGCTGCGGTCTGGGTCTGCCGGCGATGGTGGCGGCACGGCTCGGAGCGCGGGTGACGGCCACAGACTTCCACCCGGACAACGAGGCGTTCTTCCTCCGTAACGCCCATGACAACGGCCTCGCGGACATCCGCTACGAGCGCCTCGACTGGCGCCGCCCGCATCTGGAGGGCGACTTCGACATCGTCCTGGGCAGCGACCTGATCTACGAGCGGGAGATGGTGCAGCCCTTCGTGCAGTGTGCCCGGCGCTACTGCGCACCCGGCGGGCTGCTGTTCTTCGCCGACCCGGGTCGGCGGAATCTGCAGGACGCCTGCGACGCCCTCGATGCGGCCGGCTTTGCGGGCGATTTCGAGCCGCGCGGCGAGATCTACGTCTTCACGCTCAGGCGGAGCGGGGGCGCGGCCGCGGGGGTGACTGGGCTCGTATGAAACGTCGCGTCGCGGCGTGCGCCGTCTTGTCGCAGACTTTCAGCCTGCAATGCGTCACGTCTGTTTTCCCAGGGCGTTGCCCTGGGCTGATGAATGATGCCCTTTCAGGGCGCCGGACCGGAAGACCGCAGGAGGCACCGCCTGCGATGTTTCGCCTTGCCACATTCGGCGCCCCTGTGCGCCGGCGGGGCGGAGAGTGGGCGCCACGAGCCGAGTGGCGCTCCCCCGGGCGCTGATGGCGCCCGGGAGGTCCACGGACGGCGCCTTGGACCTGCTTGCCGCGACGGTGACCCGCGCCGTGGCGGCGTCTATAGTAGGCAGGCCGGTTGCCGGGCCAGCGGGCGGTTCAGGCGAGGCAGGGGTGCATCATGACCATGACAGTCCCATGGCAGCGTCAGATCGAGGAGAGCATCGAGGCGGTCCTGCCCGAGGTCGTCCGGCTGCGTCACCGGGTGCACCGTCACCCCGAGCTGGCGATGCAGGAGACGGCCACCGCGGCACTGGTTCGCGAGGTCCTCGCCGGGCTGGGCCTCGAGCCGCGGCCGCCGCTTCTCGGCACCGACGTCATTGCCATGATCGAGGGCGCCGGCCCGGGGCCGAACGTGACCCTGCGCGCCGACATGGATGCGCTGCCCCTGCAGGAGTGCACCGGGGTCGCCTACGCCTCCGAGTGTCCCGGGGTGATGCACGCCTGCGGCCACGACGGGCACACCGCGATG
>JAAYZO010000816.1 GCA_012514865.1 Lentisphaerota bacterium
CTGATGCCTTCGTGCCAGCAGATAGGAGCCGACGCCGAAGAAACCACCATTCGGAAAAACCGCCGCAGGCGGGGCACTCGGGGACTCTTTGTGCCCACGAAACTTGACAGGGGCAAAACGGTCTCCACACCGGTGTCGGGCGATGTTTCGCCTGGCCACATCTGGCGTACGACGCCGGTGACTCCGCGGTAGCCTGGCGCCCGGGCGGGTTCGCTCGCGAGGGCTGTCTGGAAGTCCGTTTCTGGCACCCCCTTCAGGGTGCGTAGTTCGTAGGTTCGCGTTTCCGGGGGTCGTGCTCTCGCGCGACCTCCGGCTACGATCTGACACCCCTTCAGCGCCCGCGGGGCGCCTGCCGGCCCCGATCATGTCACCATGGAAATCGCGGTCGATTTCCACAGGAGGGTGGCGGGGTGAGGGCTGACGCGGTTTTCGATCAGCCCTGTCCGCCGGCGGCGCCCCCTTGTTTTCGTTTGGCCGGCGACTATCCTAGAGCCAGCACCGCATGTCGGCGGGGCCTCTCCCGCGGCCGCTGCGGCCAATCCTGTCCTGAGAAGGAGGTCTGGAGGCATGAAGGTCGGACTTTGCGGCTACGGCAACATGGGTCGGATGCACGCCCAGTTGGTCGGCAAGCACGACGGCGTCACGCTGGTAGCGGTGGCCGATGTCCAGGCGGATATGCGGGCGCGCGCCGAGAAGGACCTGGGCGTCAAGACCTACGAGAGCGGCGAGGCGCTCATCGACGCCCGCGTGGCTGACGTGGTCTTCGTCTGCGCGCCGACCTACCTCCACGCCCCGCTGAGCATCCGTGCCCTGAATGCCGGGGCGCATGTGTTCACCGAGAAGCCGATGGGCCTGACGGCGCGCGAGTGCGACGCCATGATCGCGGCGGCGCGTCGGCAGGGCCGCCACCTGGCGGTCGGCCAGGTCCTGCGCTTCTGGCCCGAGTACTCCTATCTCAAGCAGGCCATCGACTCGGGCCGTTTCGGCGCCCTGCAGAGCCTGAGCATGACCCGCGTCGGCGGCGTCTCCATCGGCTTCGAGCGCTGGTTCCTCGATGAGAAGCGCGGCGGCATGCAGATTTTCGACCGCCACATCCATGACACCGACCTGACCCTCTGGCTGCTCGGGATGCCCGACGCGGTGCAGTCCTTCGGCGTCGAGAAGGACCCGCGCACCGACGGCGGCATCATCCACTCGTTCACGCGCTACCTCTACCACGGCCGCGACCTGGCCGTCTCGGCCGAGGGCAGTGCCGACTGCCCGGCGCACTTCCCCTTCACGATGGGCTACCGCGCCGTCTTCGAGAACGCTGCCATCGAGTACAGCAACCGCCAGGCGCCGACGCTGAAGCTCTACACCGGCGGCGAGCCGGAGACCCCGGAGCTGCCGCAGCCGCTCGGCGAGATCCAGAGCGGCCTGAATATCTCCTCGGCCAGCGGCTACTTCCTCGAGCAGGTCTACTTCTTCGACTGCATCCGCAAGGGTCGCCCGCTGCAGATCGTCACCCCCGAGAGCGCCCGCGACACGGTGCGTGTGGTGCGTGCCGAGATCCGCAGCGCCCGCCGCGACGGCGCCCGCGTGAGCCTCGCCTGAAGGGGTTCGGTCGGGTCTGGACTCCGAGCGCCGGCCGGCAGGCGGCACCCCGGCGCTCGGAGAGCGGCCGGCACGGCCGTCGCCGCGACCGGATGGAGTTGACGGTCCGGCCCGATCGCGGCGCGCCGGTCGTGCCGATTGCCGGGACGGAGGTGAGGAGTTCGAGGTGCCATGCTCAAGACCCTCGAAGACAGCGTTGTCTTCCGCATCGTCCGCACCATCGCGGCCGGCGGCATGGGCTCGGTCTACGAGGCCCGCCAGGTCGGCGCTGCCGGCTTCGAGAAGCGCGTTGCCATCAAGACCATCCTGCCGGAGTTCAGTGCTGACCAGCACTTCGTCGACCTCTTCATCCAGGAGGCCAAGCTGGTCGCCGATCTGGTCCACGAGAACATCGTCCAGATCTACCAGTTCGGCTTTTCCAAGCGGCATGGCCACTACATCGTCATGGAGTACATCAGCGGCCTGACTCTGGCCGAGTTCATCCGCGTCAACGCCGCCACGCACACCTGCGTTCCGGAGGAGCTGGCGGTCTTCATTGTCAGCCGGATTGCCCGCGGCCTGGCCTACGCCCACACGCGCGTCGGGCGCACCGGCCTGCCGCTGAACATCGTCCATCGCGATGTCTGCCCGAACAACATCCTGATCACGACCGAGGGCCTCCCGAAGCTCGGTGATTTCGGCATTGCCAAGGCCGCCACGCAGGCGGTCGCCACGCGCGGCGGCAAGCGCTCGTACATGTCGCCCGAGCAGGCCACCTCGGGCCAGGTCGATGGCCGCTCGGATATCTACTCGCTCGGCCTCGTCCTCTTCGAGCTCCTGGCACGGCGTTCGGCCCGGGGTATCTGGCTGGACCGCCTTGGCGAGGCGGCCCGCGCCGGCTGGGTCGACTGGGAGGCCCTCGACCCGGGCATCAGCGCGCCGGTCCGCGCCATCCTCGAGCGCATGCTGCAGCGCGACCCCGAGCAGCGCTACGCTGCCAGCGACCGGCTCGCCTACGAGCTGGAGTACTGCATCTACCACCAGGGCTACGGGCCGACCGTAGTGACCCTGGAAGCCTACCTGCGCAAGCACTTCTCGGGGCTCTACCTGCAGGACGCCCCGCCGTTGCGGCTGCCGGGTGCCGGCGGCACCATCGCCATACCGGTCGAGC
>JAAYZO010000817.1 GCA_012514865.1 Lentisphaerota bacterium
CGCCGGTCTGGCGCCCTCCTGTGAAAATCGACCGCGATTTCCATGGAGACATGATCGGGGCCGGCACGCGCCCCGCCGGCGCCCTGAAAGGGCATCATTCGTCAGCCCAGGGCAACGCCCTGGGACATCGGACATGACGCATTGCAGGCTGAAAGTCTGCGACAAGACCGCGCGCGTCACACCGCCATGTTCCATACGAGGGTAGCCAGGGGAACGCCGACGCGATCTTCGAACAGCCCCGCCGCTCCGCCGCGCCGGCCGCGCGGAACCCGCCGCCCCGGCGTCGAGTCTCACGCCTGGCACGGCGGCCACGGTGGTCGCCGCCGCAACGACGCAACGGCGAGACTCCGATCATGATCCGCAATGGCATCGCCTGCCTGGCCCTGGCTCTCGGCGCCTTCGTCGCCGTGGCCGCGGAACGGGCCCGCACCCCGACCGCGGTGCCGGCACGGCGCCGGACTGTGGAGGTACCCCCCATGACACCGCGACCCCTGACCCCCGACGAAGAGCGTGTCATCGTGGAAAAGGGCACCGAGAGGCCCTTCTCAGGACGCTTCTGGAAGCACCGCGCCGACGGCACCTACACCTGCCGGCGCTGCGGCACCCCGCTCTTCGCCTCCGATAGCAAGTTCGACTCCGGCTGCGGCTGGCCCAGCTTCGACGATGCCCTCCCCGGTGCCGTACGACGCCAGCCGGATGCCGACGGCCGCCGCACCGAGATCGTCTGCGCCGCCTGCGGCGGCCACCTCGGGCACGTCTTCGAGGGCGAGCGCTTCACCCCCAAGGACACCCGGCACTGCGTCAACAGCCTCTCCCTTGACTTCGTCGCGGCCTCGCCCGCGGCGCCCGCGACCCAGCGCGCTCTCTTCGCCTCGGGGTGCTTCTGGGGAACCGAGTACGTCTTCCAGCGCGCCCCCGGCGTCCTGAAGACCACCGTCGGCTACGTCGGCGGCCACCAGGACGAGCCGACCTACCGCGAGGTCTGCACCGGCCGGACCGGCCATGCCGAGGCGGTCGAGGTCCTCTACGACCCGTCACGGACCACCTACGAGGCGCTCTGCCGGCTCTTCTTCGAGACCCATGACCCGACCCAGCTCAACCGCCAGGGGCCCGACGTCGGCACGCAGTACCGCTCGGCCGTCTTCACCCTCGACGACGACCAGAAGGCCACCGCCGAGCGGCTCATCGCGATCCTGCGGGGCAAGGGCCTCGAGGTCGTCACTGCGGTCGAGCCGGCCGGGCGCTTCTGGCCGGCCGAGGACTACCACCAGGACTACTACGAGCGCCACGGCCGCGAGCCCTACTGCCACGGCTATACGCCGCGCTTCTGAGCCCTGCCGGCAGACGGCGCGGCGTGCTGGCTGCCCTGCCGCCGTCGGCGCGGCACGGCGTGGCACAACTGGAGACGACCCTATGGCGGCTGCATGGAAGGCCGGTCTGTCGCGGGTGGTGATGACGCCTGACAGGGCCGTCTGGCTGGCGGGGTACGGCACCCGCCGTGTCCCCGAGGGCACCCTCCACGACCTCTGGGTCAAGACCCTCGCCCTCGAGGACGCCGCCGGCCGCCGGGCCGTGCTCCTGACGACCGACCACATGGGCATCCCCAAGGGCCTCTACGACGACCTCTGCCGGCTGGCCGAGGAGCGTTTCGGCCTGGAGCGTTCGCAGATCATGGCCACCTTCTCGCACAACCACTGCGGGCCCTGCCTGCGCGGCGACCTGGTCGACTACTACCCGTCCGACGCGGCGCAGCGCCGCCTGGTGGCCGACACCACCGACGCGGCCCTCGAGCAGCTCCTGGAGAGCATGGCGCAGGCCCTGGCGGACCTCGCGCCGGCACGCCTCGTCCAGGGCGAGGGCTGCGCCACGTTCGCGGTGAACCGCCGCAACAACCGCGAGGCCGAGGTCCCGGCCATGCTGGCCGCGGGTCTGCCCTTACGCGGCCCGGTCGACCACCGCGTGCCGGTGCTGGCTGTCACCCGTGGCGATGACCGCCTCGACGGCATCCTCTTCGGCTACGCCTGCCATCCGACAACGCTCGCCGGGACGCAGTGGTGCGGCGACTACCCGGGCTTCGCGCAGCTCGCCCTGGAGGCGGCCCACCCCGGCGTGACGGCGATGTTCATCAATACCTGCGGTGCCGATCAGAATCCCATACCCCGCCTCAAGGTCGAGTTCTGTGAGGCGTACGGGCGCCAGCTCGCCGCCGGCGTCGAGGCGGGCCTGGCGGGCGCCTGTCGCGAGGTCGGCGGCGGCCTGCGGACGGCCTTCGAGTTCGTCGAACTGGCCTACGAGCGGGTGATGACGCGCCAGGACCTCATCGGTTTCAGCACCAGCGCGAGCGCGATCCAGGCGCGCTGGGCCCGGCGGCTCCTGGGCGAGCTGGACCGCGGTGCGGAGTTCGCCGCGGGCTACCCGTACCCGGTCCAGGCCTGGAGCCTGGGCGGGCGCGACCTGCTCCTGATCGGGCTCGGCGGCGAGGCCGTGGTCGACTACGCCCTGCGTTTTTCCCGGGAATTCGGCCCGGGCACCTGGGTCTGCGGCTATGCCAACGACCTGGTGGCCTACATCCCGTCGCGGCGGGTCTGGGACGAGGGCGGCTACGAGGGCGGCCCGCATCTGGACGAGTACGGCCGACCGGCGCTGCGCTGGGCCGGCGACGTCGAGGACCGCGTCGCGGCAGGGGTGCACCGCCTGGTCGCGTCCGTGCGTTCCTGACAGACGATGCGCCCGACCGGCGGCCACCGCGGGTTGTGCCCAGCCCGGGGCGGGCGTCCGGTCAGGAGAGTTGCTTCAGGAGGTCGCGCAGGGTGTCGTCGTCGAGGTCGCGCGGGTTGGCCTTCATGCTGCCGCTGCGGCAGTTCGCGATGATGGTCTCGAGGTCGGCCTCGGCGAGGCGGTAAGGCGCGAAGCTCTCCGGCACACCGAGGCGCCGGCAAAGCTCGGCGATGCCGCCGATGAGGTCCTCGGCGTCACGGCGGCCCATAGCGGTCGCCAAGGCATCGAGGGTCTCACGGCAGGCCGGCAGGTTCAGGCGCAGGATGTGCGGCAGCAGGATGGCGCAGGTGAGGCCATGCGGCAGGCTGAGGGCATGCCCGATCGGGTGTGCCAGGCCGTGCACCGCGCCGAGGCCGCTCTGCGCGAAGGCCAGCGCGCCGAGGAGGCTGCCCTCGGCGACCCGGGTGCGCGCCTCGAGGTCGGTGCCGTCTCGGAAGGCGCGCTCCAGATGCGCCAGGACCGCC
>JAAYZO010000818.1 GCA_012514865.1 Lentisphaerota bacterium
CACCGTCGAGATGGAAACGCGTGGAAGGGATCGCTGTCGATGAAGACTTCGGTGAACTGGCTGAAGAGCTATGTGGATATGCCCTGGACGACGGCCGAGCTGGCCGAGCGGCTGACCCTGGCCGGCCTGGAGGTCGAGGGCATCGAGACCCTCGGGGCGGTCCCCGAGACGGTCGTGGTCGGGCAGATCCTCTCGCGGGAGGCGCATCCGAATGCCGACCGCCTGAGTGTCTGCCAGGTCGAGGTCGGGGCCTCGGAGCCGCTGCAGGTGGTCTGCGGGGCGCCGAACTGCGACGCCGGGGTGAAGGTCGCCTGCGCGCTGGTCGGCACGGCGCTGTCGGGGATGACCATTCGCAAGGCGAAGATTCGCGGGGTGGAGTCGTCGGGGATGCTCTGTGCCGAGGACGAACTCGGCCTGGGCGACGGCCACGCCGGCATCCTGGTGCTGCCGGCCGATGCCCCGATCGGGGCGCCGGTGGTCGGGGTGATCGGCAGTGACGCGGTGATCGACTGGGAAGTCACGCCCAACCGTACCGACTGGAACTCGCATCTCGGGATCGCCCGCGAGATCGCCGCGGTGGCCGGCCAGGGCCAGGCGCTGCGCCTGCCATCGACGGCCTGCCCATCGGCGGGGCCGGGGATCGAGACCCTCGCCGCGGTCGCGGTGGAGGCGCCGGACCGCTGCCCGCGCTATGTCGCCCGCATGGTGCGCAACGTCCGCATCGGGCCGAGCCCGGAGTGGCTCCAGCGTGCCCTCAAGGCCGTCGGCGTGCGGCCGATCAACAACGTCGTCGACATTACCAACTACGTCATGATGGAGTGCGGGCAGCCTCTGCACGCCTTCGACTACGAGCTGCTCGAGGGCCATCGCATCGTGGTGCGCCGGGCCCGTCCTGGCGAGCGCATGGTGACCCTGGATGACATCGAGCGCGTGCTCACCCCCGAGGACCTGCTCATCTGCGACGGCGCCCGGCCGGTGGCCCTGGCCGGCGTCATGGGCGGTGCCAACAGCGTCATTCGCGACGAGACGCAGACCGTCCTCCTGGAGAGCGCCTGTTTCGCGCCGTCCGGCATCCGCGCCACGAGCCGCCGCGTCAGCCTGAGCAGCGAGTCGAGTTACCGCTTCGAGCGCGGTGTCGACGTCGAGATGTGCGACTGGGCCAGCCGCCGTGCCATCGCGCTGATGTGCGAGCTGGCCGGCGGCGAGGCGGTCGAGGGCTGCCTCGACGTCTACCCGCAGCCCGCCCCGGCGCTCGAGGTCACGGCGCGCTTCGCCCGCATCGAGGCCCTGATCGGCATCCCCATGCCGCCCGAGACGGTCGTGCGCCTCCTCACCAGCCTCGGGATGGCGGTCGTCGCTCAGAACGCCGAGACGCTCACCGTGCGCATCCCCTCGTGGCGGCGCAGCGACCTGCTCCGCGAGGCGGACCTCATCGAGGAGGTCGCCCGCCTCTACGGCCTCAACAACATCCCGAGCGCGGCCTCGCCGGCGATCCTCGGCGGCCCGCGTTCGGCCGACCGCTACTACGCGGCGGAGGTGGCCCGCGCCCAGCTCCGCGCCCTGGGCCTGAACGAGACGATGACCTACAGCTTCGTCAACCCGCAGGCCGCCGTGCGCGCCACCGGCGTCAGCGCCGAGCAGCTCGTGCGGCCGGTCAATCCCCTCAGCGCCGAGCTCGGCGCCATGCGCCCGTCGCTGATCCCGGGCGTCCTGGCTACGACAGCCCACAACCTGGCTCGCGGCCAGGCCGACCTCGCCTTCTTCGAGATGGGCCGCGTCTTTGTCAAGGACGACGCCCTCCCGGAGGAGCGCCAGCAGATTGCCGTGGTCATGACCGGGCGCGCCAGCCCGGAGCGTTACGGCGAGGAGAAGAAGCGCCTGCTGGACTTCTACGACCTCAAGGGCGTCCTCGAGGGCTGGTTTGCGGCACGGCGCCTGTCGCCGGTCTTCGCCCCCGCCGAGCACGCGGCCTTCCGCAGCGGCACCGGCGCCGCGGTGAGCCTCGCCGGCGAGGCGGTGGCATGGCTCGGCGAGGCCAGCGCCGATCTCACCGCCGGCCTGCGCCTTCAGGCGCCGCTCTGGCTGGCGCTGGTCGAGTTCGACCGCGTCCGCCTGCAGGCAGCGCCCCCGGCGGTGTCGCGGCCGCTGCCGCAGTTCCCGTCGGTCGAGCGCGATGTCAGTTTCGTCGCCCCGGCCGGCCTCAGCCATCGCCAGGTCATCGAGGCCATCGCGGCCCTGCGCCTGCCCCTGGTCGAGCGCGTCGAGCTGTTCGACATCTACGCCGACGAGGCCGCCCTCGGGCCGGGCCGGCAGAGCATGGCCTACAGCGTCGTCTACCGCGACCCGACCCAGACCCTCACCGACAAGGTCGTCAACGACCTCCACGAGAAACTCCGCAACCACCTGGCCAGCAGCCTCGGCGTCGAACTGCGCTGAGGTCGCGGCCGGATCCCACGAATGGCGCCGTGACCCGCAGCGCGCGGGCACGGCGCTCTCAAGCACCAGGAACGAGTGCCTATGCTCGCCAAGCAGGTCAAGAGCGGCAGCGTCATCAGCATCGATGGCGCCCCGTACATCGTCGAGAGCGTCGAGAAGCACACCCCCTCCGCCCGCGGCGCCGCTACCCTCTACAAGATCCGCGCCCGCCATCTGCTCCAGCAGACCAAGACCGACCTGAGCTGCAAGGGTGAAGAGACCTTCCCGGAGCCCGACTTCCAGGCCCGCGAGTCGCAGTTCCTCTACCGCGACGGCGAGACCTTTACCTTCATGGACCTGGAGACCTACGACCAGTACACGCTCCACGCCGATGCGGTCGGCGAGCAGAAGTACTACCTGGTCGAGAACATGGAGGGCGTCTACGCGCTCCTCCTCGAAGGCCACATGGTCGGCGTCCGTCTGCCCGACGCGGTCGAGCAGCAGATCGTCGAGTGCGACCCCGGCATCCGCGGCAACTCGGCGACGGCCCGCACCAAGCCGGCCATCACCCAGACCGGCCTGACCATCCAGGTCCCGGAGTACATGGAGAAGGGCGAGGTCGTCCGCGTCGACACCCGCGACGGGCGTTTCCTCGGCCGCGCCAACTGACGGATCTTCCTCCGCTGGCCGTCGCCTGCCAGCTCCGGAACCTCCGTTATGCGGGAGACCTCCGGCTTCACCAGCGGATCTCCCGCCCGTGTCTGCCGCGTCCTTCCGCGTCGGTGTTCAACGCCGCGCCTTACCGCCACGCCGCGGCGGCGGCTTCGCTGAGGCCGCCGTGCCGCGCGGCGCGGCGTTGGCCGCCTTGGCCGTCCCCGCCGCGGCCGGCAGGCCGGCCTTCTCCTGCAGCGTCCGGATCTGGTCGCGGAGCATGGCGGCACGCTCGAACTCGAGGGCCTCGGCTGCCTCCAGCATCTCCTTCTCAAAACGCTGGATGACCTCGGCGACGTCGTAATCGCCGCCCGCCTCGCTGATCACCGCGGCGACCTTGTCTTCGGCCTCCTCGTAGTGCCGCAGGCTCGACTGCAGGGCCCGCCGCACCGAGCGCGGCGTGATGCCGTGCTCGCGGTTGAAGGCCTCCTGGCGCTGCCGGCGCTGCTCGGTGATCGTGATCACGCGGCGCATGCTCTCGGTGACGATGTCGGCGTAGAGGATAACGCGGCCGTTGACATGGCGGGCGGCGCGGCCGGCGGTCTGCATCAGGCTGGTCTCCGAGCGCAGGAAGCCCTCCTTGTCGGCATCCAGGACGGCCACCAGCGAGACCTCGGGCAGGTCCAGGCCCTCACGCAGGAGGTTGATGCCGACCAGGCAGTCGAAGTCGCCGGCGCGCAGGCTGCGCAGGATCTCGACGCGCTCGATGGCGTCGACCTCGGAGTGCAGGTACCGGCAGCGCATCTCGAGCTTGCGCAGGTAGTCGGAGAGGTCCTCGGCGCTGCGCTTGGTCAGGGTCGTCACCAGGGTGCGCTCGCCCTGCGCGGCGCGTGTGCGGATCTCGTGGATGACGTCATCGATCTGGCTGCGCAGCGGCCGCACCTCGATGGCCGGATCGAGCAGGCCGGTGGGACGGACCACCTGCTGCACCGGCGTCGACCGCGCCAGCTCGTAGTCGCCCGGGGTCGCCGAGACGAAGGTCACCTGACGCTGCAGGGCCTCGAACTCGTCGTAGTTCAGCGGCCGGTTGTCCAGTGCCGAGGGCAGCCGGAAACCGTGGTCGACGAGGACCTCCTTGCGGCTACGGTCGGCGCGGTACATGGCGCGGATCTGGGGCAGGGTGGCGTGCGACTCGTCGATGATGGTGATGAAATCCTCGGGGAAGTAGTCGATGAGGGTGTACGGCCGCGAGCCGGGCGCCCGTCCGGCGAGGTGCCTCGAGTAGTTCTCGATGCCCTGGCAGTAGCCGATCTCGCGCAGCATCTCCAGGTCGTACATGGTGCGCTGGTAGATGCGCTGCGCCTCGACCAGCCGGCCGGCACGCTCGAACTGCGCCACCTGGGCATCGAGTTCCGCCAGGATGCCCTTCTCGGCCTGCTGAATGCGCTCCTGCGGTATGACGAAGTGCTTTGCCGGGAAGATGGCGATGTCCTCGACCTCCTCGGTGACCTCCTGCGTCAGGGCATCCCGCCGCGAAATCCGCTCGATGGTGTCGCCCCAGAACTCGACGCGGACGAAGTCGTCGCGGTAGGACGGGTAGATGTCGAGGGTGTCGCCGACGGCGCGGAAATGGCCGCGCTCGGGCGCCACGTCGTTGCGGGTGTACTGGATCTCGACCAGGCGGCGCAGGAGGTCGTCGCGCTCGATCGTCCCATCCAGGACGATGCGCGCCTGCATCGCCTCGAAGTCCTCCGGCGAGCCCAGGCCGTAGAGGCAGGAGACGCTGCACACCACGATCACATCACGGCGCTCCAGGAGCGAGCTGGTCGCCGCCAGACGCAGCTTCTCGAGTTCGTCGTTGATCGAGGCGTCCTTGGCGATGTAGGTGTCGGTCTGCGGGATGTAGGCCTCGGGCTGGTAGTAGTCGTAGTAGCTGACGAAATACTCGACCGCGTTGTCGGGAAAGAAGGCCTTGAACTCGCTGTAGAGCTGGGCGGCGAGGGTCTTGTTGTGCGAGATGATCAGGGCGGGGCGCTGCACCCGCTCGATGACGTTGGCCAGGGTGAAGGTCTTTCCCGAGCCGGTGACGCCGAGGAGTGTCTGGTGGCGCTGCCCCGCCGCCAGGCCGGCCGCCAGGGCCGCGATTGCCTCGGGCTGGTCGCCGGCCGGCGCGAAGTCGGCGTGAATCCTGAAGGGGTGCTGTTTGGGCATAGGTCGGACCTGCGGCCGGCGCCGCCCGCCAGGCTGGCCGGCGGCGCGGCCCCTAACCTAAGCCCTGCCGCGGTCTGCCGCCAGGCCCGTGCACGACGGGCGCCGCTGCGCTATGGTAGCGCCGTGGCGGCTGGCTACCCCTGGCCGCGTGGCCGACGGGGCTCGTCGAAGGTCGCCTCAGGGCCTGCCTGGTCACCCTGAAAGGGGTGCCAGATCGTAGCCGGGGGCGGCGCGAAAGCACGAGCCCCGGAAACGCGAACCCATGGACCACGCACCCTGAAGGGGTGCCAGAACTGCACGTCGAAGACGTCCTGCGTGGCCGGAGGATACGGCGATCAGCCGGTACGCACAGCGGACTGCGCCGCAAGGAGTCCTGATGAGAACCGACCTCGAGAACTTCCATGCGACCACGTCCGGGCAGCGCCCGGGCCGCATCCTCTGCTACGCCTCCTTCGTCGACGACCTCCAGCGGCGACTGGTCGAGCACACCGGCACCACTGACCTGGCCACGCACTACGGCATGGCACGCCGCACCCTCGTCGGGCCGCGCCGGCCGGCCGACCTGCCGCCCCTCGACTTCACACGCTACTGGCGCGGCGTCGAGCTGCCGCCGGGGACCACCATCAATGGCTCCGGCGTAGCCATGGTCCCGAGCGGCTACTACCACTTCTGGGGTTACCTCTCGCCCCTGCAGAATGCCACCAGCCTGCGCGATATCGAGGAGTTCCCCCTGGAGGACTACAGCCGCTGGGACTTCTCGGGCATGGCCGAGCTGGTCCGCGCCGCGCACGCCGACGGGCGCTACGCCCAGGCCTGGGTCGGCCACATGTACGAGATGGCCTGGCAGATCCGCGGCTATGAAGCCTTCCTCATCGACCTGATCGAAAACCCCGCCTGGGCCGAGTGCCTGCTCGAGAGGATCTTCCAGCAGAACCTCGTCAGGGCCCGCGCCGCCGCCGCGGCCGGCGCCGACCTCATCACCACCGGCGACGACGTCGCCAGCCAGACCGCCCTGATCTTCTCCAAGGACGTCTGGGGGCGCTTCATGCACTCGCGCTGGTCGAAGGTCTGGGCCGAGATCAAACGCATCCGGCCGCAGGCCAAGATATGGTACCACAGCGATGGCAACATCATGGAGATCCTCGACGACCTGGTCGAGGCCGGCCTCGACATCCTCAACCCGGTCCAGCCCGAGTGCCTGCCCGTCGACGAGATCCACCGGCGCCATGGCCACCGCCTGACTCTGGATGGCATCATCGGCACGCAGACGACGATGCCCTTCGGCAGCCCCGATGACGTGCGCCGGCGGGTGCGCGAGGTCATCGAGCGCTACGGCCGCGAGGGCGGCCTGATCGTCTCGCCGACCCATGTCCTGGAGCCGGAGGTCCCCCTCGAGAATGTCGACGCCCTCTTCGCGGCCTGCCGCGAGTTCGGCAGCTTCGAGGCCTAGCCTGATCAATTCACGAAGGGGCCTGACGGCCTCCTTCGCTCCATTGATCAGGCTTTGACGGCAGGGCCAGAAGGCTCCTGCCGTCGGCGCGGTGCCGAAATCCCGTCACTGGAATAGGTTACG
>JAAYZO010000819.1 GCA_012514865.1 Lentisphaerota bacterium
CCTGGCGCCGAACTGGTTCGGGCCGACCCTCGAGACCGCCGCCGGAAACGCATCCGAGCGCCGCACCCTCTGACCCCCGGAGACGCCTGCTATGACACGCATCACCCCCGCCCTCGGCCGCCGCGTCATCCTGGCGGCAGTGCTATCGTTCGCTCTCGGCAGCGCCCCGCGCGCCGCCGCGGCCGCGACGCCGGCCGATGCCTGCAGCTTCCTCGCCGACTACTCGCGACCCGGGAGCCTGGACGCGGCCAGCGCCCGCGGCGACGCCGCCGCGACGCTGCGGCTGGCCGCCGAGCCGGTCCTCGATTTCGACACCATGGCGCACACCCAGCGCGGCCTGGTCGTCGGCCGCGAGGCCGCCTCGGTCGCCTACCAGACCGCCGGGAACCTCGCCGTCGGCCGCGGCAGCATCGAGCTGACCCTGAAGCCCATCGACTGGAATGGCCAGAGCCCGGTGGTGCTGATGCTCCTGCAGACGGTCGTCGGCGGCCGCACGCCACTGGGCAAGCTCTTCATCTATAAGTATAAGGAGTCGGGCCTGGCGGCCTACCTGGAGTACAACGACCAGGGCGACCACGTCTTCCTCTCCGGCCCCGTGCCCGACTGGCAGCCGGAGAGCTGGCATCACCTCGTGCTGACCTACGACCTCCCGGGCGAGGCCCGCCTCTACCTCGACGGCCGTCAGGCCGACATCGCGCCGGTGCCCTTGGCGCCGTCCTGGCCGGCGCAGGTCAGCGTCGGCCCGTACGGCGAGGGCTTCGGACGCGCCGCCGGCCGGACCAGCCTCGGCCTGGTGGCCTTCTACGACCGGCCGCTGACGCCGTCCGAGGTGCAGTCGCTGGCCGGGTCGCGTCTGCCGGACCTGGCGCGCGGCGACAGCGCCGCCGCGGCGGCGCCGGTCGGCACGATGGCGCCGCGCAGCCCCTGGCATGAGCAGGGCCGCCCGGCCCTGGCCATGGCGGCCCTCGAGCCCGACGTCGTCCTGCCGCCCTGGACGCCGATCGCCGTCGAGGCGGACCGCCTGGCGGTCTGGGGCCGCCGCTACGACCTCGGCGGCGACGGCCTGCTCGCGGGCGCCGAAGCCACCGGCGCCGAGATCCTGGCCGGGCCGGTGCGCCTGCGCCGTGGCGGCGAAGCCCCTGGCGCGGTCGGCTTCGGGCCGCTGCAGCCCGTCGGCGCGGCGGCGGACGGCCAGCGGCGCTTCCGGCGCGAGGTCGTCGCCGCAGCGGGGCTGACTGGCCAGGTCGAGATCCTGGCCGAGGCCGACGGCCTGCTCTGGTACGACCTCAGCCTCAGCGCCGATGCCCCGGGCGAACTGGCGGCGCTGACGCTGGCGGTGCCCTTGCGCCCCGAGGTCGGCGAACTCATGCACTACGTCGGCGCGCCGACGTCGTACGAATCGCAGGACCTGCCGCGGCATTCCTTCTCGCGGGCCATCCCGGCCGGCGCCGGCCGCGTCTGGGAGAGCGCCTTTCGGACCACCGTCTGGGTCGGCAACACCCACCGCGGCCTGCTCTGGTGCGCCGAGTCCGACGAGTCGTGGTGGCCGAAGGACCGCGCCGACGCCCTGCGCCTGGAGCGTGCCGACGATGGCGCCGTGACCCTCGTCCTGGACCTCGTCACCGAGCCCTGGCCGGCGGGGCAGCCCCTGCGCCTCCGCTTCGGCCTCATGGCCACGCCGGTGCGCCCGCAGCCGGACGGCTGGCGAGCCTGGACCTTCTCGGCGCAGTACGACGGCCGACGCGGCGACGAGCGCGGCAGCCACCTCATCTACTGGCCCGACGAGTGGCGCCTGATGGGCCTCGACCCCGACCTGAACCGCGGCCGCAACCTCGACGCGCTGCGTGCCAAGGTCGCCGCCGACCACGCCGCCGGCCGTCTGATCATCCCGTACTGGACGCGTCTGCACGCCGTCGCCCGCTCGGGCGACATCGTCGAGCCGGACGCGGTCTGGATGCGCCAGGCCTGGGGGACCGAGCCGAACCGCCCGGGCGGCGGCATGCACCAGTTCTTCCGCTGTGCCACCACCAGCGGCTGGGCCGACTACCTGGTCTGGTGCGTCGAGGAGTGGGCCCGCATCGCCGGGCGGCTCGATGGCGTCTACATCGACGAGACGCAGCCCATACCCAACCGCCGCGCCGAGAGCGGCGGCGGCTACGACGCCCCGGATGGGACGCGCCGGCCGACCTACGAGTTCTTCGGCTCGCGGCGGCTCTACCAGCGCCTGATGTATGCCACCGGCCAGCGCCATGGCCGACCGGCCACCTCGGTGGCCCATGCCTCGGCCACCCACACCATGCAGTGCCTCAGCCCGTTCGCCGCCATGCTCATCGGCGAGCAGTACCACTCCGGCTACTTCACCGAGAACCCCGAGTTCCTGCCGCCGCCCGAGGACCGCGTCTACTACTACAGCTACGCCCTGCCCATGGACCGCCTCCGGGCCGAGTGCTTCGGCCGCCAGTGGGGGCCCGTGATGGTCTGGCTGCCCTGCCTCAAGAACCAGAAGGACATCCTCGAGGACCCGCGCACCACCCGCGACATGCTCTCGCGCGTCCTGCAGGCCGACATGCTGATCTGGCCGCTGCACTGCAATCTCGAGGAGGTGCACCGAACCTGGCGCATCCGCGCTGCCTTCGACATCGGCAACCGCGCCGTGACCTTCACGCCCTACTGGGAGAACCGCGCCATCACGGCCGACCGCGACGGCGTCGTCGTCGGCGTCTACCGGCGCCCCGGCGAGGCCCTCCTGGTCGTCTCCAACCTCAACCGCGAGGCGGTCACGACCCGCCTGCACTTCGACGCCGTGCCGCGGCAGGTCGTCGAGGCCGAGACCGGCACCCCGCTGGCCCTCGCCGACGGCGCCGTCACCCTGGACCTGCCCCGCAACGACTACGCCATGCTGCGCCTGCACGAGTGACCTGACCTGGATTCCCGCGCGCTCTGCGCGCACGGAAATCCAGGTTGACAGGGGGCGGTTGCGGCCGTCTATTGGCGCGAGCAAGCCACCGGCGTCGCGGCCGCCACCGCGGACGCCCAAGGACACGAAGCCACCATGGACAA
>JAAYZO010000099.1 GCA_012514865.1 Lentisphaerota bacterium
CGTCCGCAGCCTGTACGAGGTGCGCTTCGACGAGGACGACTGGCTGGTCTTCGGCAACGAGACCAGCGGCCTGCCGCCGGGCTTCTACGAGCGCTACCGCGAGGCGCTGCTGACCATTCCGATGCCGGGTCGCCATGCCCGCAGCCACAACCTCGCCAATGCCGTTTCGATCGTCCTGTATGAGGCCCTCCGTCAGACCCGCTGGGCCGCGGGGGCTGTCTGAACATGCGGCCCTGGCACCCCTTCAGCGTCGTCTCCGGCGCCCGGGGCGCCGGCCATGGCCAGGCGACACACCGCTTGCCACCGGTGTGGAGCGCGAGTGTCCACAGACGTGAATGCGTCCACGAGCCGCAACGGCATTGACAGCACAACGACGCGGGGTCTCATATACGAGGGTGATAGGCTGAGCGCCGACGCCATCCTCGACCAGGCGCTTCGGGCCTCGTCCTGAAGGCGGTTGCCGGGGTGTCGCCGGCGTGGCAGATTAGCCTGGGTTGTTCGCGAAGCGCGGATGCTTCGCTGACAGTCCACCTGCGGCCGCGCTGCCGCTGCGGCCCTCTTAATTAAGGATAGAGGAGTCTGGCGATGGATCTGTCCCGCCGGGAATTCGTGCAGAGCGCGGCCGCCGTGGGGGCGGGCCTGCTGGTCGCCTCGCGGGGTCTGGCGCAGGCGCCGTCGCCGGCCGCCGCGGCGGGAGGCGACCTCATCGAGGTAGCGCTGCTGGGCGCCGGTACGCAGGGCCGCGTCCTGATGAACGACTGTCTGGGGATACCGGGCGTACGCCTGCGCGCGGTCTGCGACATCTGGTCCTACAGCCAGCGCTACGCCTCGCGCAGTCTGAAGAGCCAGTACAAGCGCGCCGGCCACGCCGACTGGGCCGAGGCCGTGGCCACCTACGACGACTACCGCGTCATGCTCGAGAAGGAGCCCGACCTCGACGCCGTTATCGTGGCCACGCCGGACTTCTGGCACGCCGAGCACAGCATCGCCTGCATGAAGGCCGGCAAGCATGTGTACTGCGAGAAGGAGATGACGAACGACCTGGCGACGGCGGCGGCGATGGTCAAGGCCTCAGCGGAGACCGGCCGGCTTCTGCAGATTGGCCATCAGCGCCGCAGCAACCCGATCTACCAGCAGGCCTTGAAGATGCTGCGCGAGGACCGCATCTGCGGTCGTCTGACCACCTGCTATGGACAGTGGAACCGCGGCGTGCAGCCGAAGCTGACCTGGCCGCAGGAGTACGAGATTCCGGCCGAGACGCTTAAGGCCTACGGCTTCGAGTCGATGGAGCACTTCCGCAACTGGCGCTGGTACCGCCGCTACTCGGCCGGCCCGATCGCCGACCTCGGCAGCCACCAGATCGACATCTTCAGCTGGTTCCTCGGGGCCGACCCGCGGCGGGTCATGGCCATGGGCGATACGGAGTACTTCACCGACCGCGAGTGGCACTCGGATGTGCTCTGCACCTACGAGTACAAGACCGCCGAGGGCTCGGCACGGGCCTTCTACCAGGTCCTCAACACCAACAGCTACGGGCACTACTTCGAGCGCTTCGCCGGCGACGGCGGCGCCCTGACCCTCTCCGAGGACCCGCGCAAGTGCTACTACGTGCCCGAGCCCGGCAAGGAGCTTCCCGGCTACCTGGCGAGTGTCGAGAAGGTGGTCCATGACGGCGTCGAGGCGGTGCCGCTGCTGCCGGCCATCGCCGGTCTTGGCGCCGAGGGCAAGGCCGCGGTGGAGGCATTCCAGAACAAGAATGTGCATCAGCTCCACCTCGAGAACTTCGTTGCGGCGGTGCGGGCTGGGGACAAGGCCCTGCTGGCCTGTCCGGGCGAGGAGGCGTACCGGACGGCCGTGGCGGTTCTGAAGGTCCTTCCGGCGATCGAGGCCGGCGGCGGCGTGCCCTTCGCCCCGGCGGATTTCCAGGCATGAGGGGGCAGGGTCAGGGCCTTCGCCGCGGCGGTCCTCGGCGGCTTGTGCGGCGGGCCGTCGTCGTCACCGGCGGGCACGGGGCGGCGCGCCGGTGTGTCCGGCGGGCGGCCGGCATGGGGGTGAGGCCATGACGTCGGAGACGCCGCGGCTGCTGGCCGTCTGCCTGAATCCCGCCTGGCAGAAGACCCTGAGTTTCGACCGCCTGACCCTGGGTGCGGTGAACCGCGCCGCGAGCCTGCGCGAGTGCGGCGGCGGCAAGGGCGTCAACGCCGCGCGGGCGATGCGCATCGCGGGTGCGTCGGTGACGGTGGCGTCCATCGCGGGCGGCGCCACGGGGGCGCTCCTGGAGGCCGAGCTGTCGGCGGCGGGCATCGCCTCCATCGCGGCGGAGCAGCCTGGTAGCACGCGGGTATGCACGACCCTGGTTGACGGCGCCAGCGGCGTCGTCACCGAGCTGATCGAGCCCTCGCCGGCGGTGCCGGCGGGGGTCGTCGAGGCCTTGCGCGAGAGGGTCCTCGCGGCGGTGCCGCGTCATGCCGGCGTGGCGCTCTGCGGCAGTGCCCCGCCGGGGGTGCCGGAGTCATTCTATGCCGACGTGGCGCGTGCCGCGCGCGCCGCCGGCGCGGTGGTCCTCCTCGACGGCGTCAGCGGCGTCGCCGCGACGCTGGAGTCCGGCGTCGACCTGGTCAAGATCAACGCCGGCGAGCTGCGGGCGCTGTCCGGCCTCGACGACCTCGCGGCCGCGGCGGCGCAGTGCCGTCGGCGCTGGCGCATCGGCTGGCTCGGCGTCACGGCCGGTGCCGCGGCGGCGTGGCTCTTCGGGCCTGGCGCCGCCCGGCGCTGGCGTCTGCCGCGTCTGGAGGGCCTGCGCAACACCACCGGCGCCGGCGACTGCGCCAGCGGCATCTGGCTGCAGCGCCTGGCCGGTCGGGCTCTCGACGACGCGGGGGTGGCGGCGGCCTTCGTGGATGCCCTGGCGGCGGCCTCGGCGTCGTGTCTGACCGACCTCCCGAGCGCCTTCGACCCGGCGCGCGCCGCCGGCCTGCGCGCCGCGATCCGTCCGGAGGATCCGGCGGCGTCGTAGACCGCAGGCCGGAACGGCGGCCCGATGGGCGTCCTCGGGCGCAGGGATCCGGAGCCGGTCCGTCGAGTTCGGGCGGTGGCGCGACGCCGACCGTACGAGGCATCGCGCCGTGGCGCGCGTCGTCTTGTCGCAGGCCTTCAGCCTGCAATGCGGAACGGCAGGATTCCCATGGCGTTGCCCTGGGCTGACGAATCATGCCCTTTCAGGGCGCCGGGCCGGCGGCCCGCGGGGCGGCCGTCGGGCGCGATCGCTCATCCGAGCCGCCCCGACCCGGCCCAGGCATGGACGGAATCCTGTGAGGGCACGATGCAGGTGGAGAAAGGCGCTTTATACTACCCGGTAAAGGTCTCTCAACTACAGACAGTGTGAACGGACGCGCCGCCGGGTTCCGGGCCCGGTTGCCTGCCTTGGGGGCGGTGCGTGTCCGTTCCAGGTGCAGGAGCGGGCTGTGAAAGTCCTCGTGGTCAACGCTGGCAGTTCGTCGTTGAAGTTCACCGTCTTCCACATCACCGACGGCGAGCGTCGGATGCTGGCCAAGGGCAACATCGAGCGCATCGGTCTGAAGCATCCGAACTTCATCTATCAGCGTGCCGGCGATGCCAAGACCGAGATTGAGGTTACCATCAAGGACCACGCCGAGGCCCTGAAAGTCCTCTGCGACCGTCTGGTCGATGCCGAGGTCGGGGTGCTGCGCGATCTCTCCGAGATCAAGGCGATTGGTCATCGCGTCGTGCATGGCGGCGAGAAGTTCACCTCCTCGGCGGTCGTCAACCACGAGGTCAAGAAGAGCATTCGCGACTGCGCCGCCCTGGCGCCGCTGCACAACCCGCCGAATCTGGTCGGCATCGAGGCCTGCGAGACGGTCTTCCCCGGCACCCCGAACGTCGCGGTCTTCGACACCGCCTTCCACCAGACCATGCCGCCGTCGAGCTACCTTTACGCCATCCCGCGCGAGCTGTATGAGCGTCATCACATCCGCAAGTACGGCTTCCACGGCACCTCGCACAAGTACGTCTACGGCGCCACCTGCGAGTACCTCAAGCTCGACCCGACGAAGGCCCGCCTGATCACCTGCCACCTCGGCAATGGCGGCAGTATCGCCGCGGTCCATGGCGGCAAGGTGGTGGACACCACCATGGGCATGACGCCGCTGGCCGGCCTGGTCATGGGCACCCGCAGCGGCAACGTCGACGCCGGCGTGGTGCTGTTCCTCATCCGCAACCTCGGCATGAGTGTCGAGGCGGTCGACAACCTCCTCAACAAGCAGAGCGGCCTGGCCGGCCTGGCCGACGGCAAGAGCGACATGCGCGACATCATCTCGGCGGCGCACCATGGCGACGCCCACGCGCAGCAGGCCTTCCAGTGCTTCGTGCAGCGCCTCACCAGCTATATCGGCGCCTATTTCATCGTCCTGCAGGGCGCCGACGCGATCGTGCTGACCGGCGGCATCGGCGAGAACAGCGCCCCGGTGCGCGAGGCCGTCATCGCTCGCCTCGGCGTCCTGGGCTGCTTCCTCGACAAGAGCGCCAACGCCGTCATGGGCCAGGCGGCCGTCGTGAGCACCCCCGAGAGCACGATGAAGGCGGTGGTCATGCCGACCAACGAGGAGCTGATGATCGCGATCGAGACCCAGGAGATGCTGACGACGTGAGCCGGCCCGCCCTGGGCACGGTCGTGGTTTGATGCGGACAGGCGGATGTTGCTGAAAGGACTCTGACGATGGCCCTGATGGATCTCCTCGTACCGAAGGCCCGCTCCGGCGGCCTATCCCTGGTTTTGCCCGAGGGCATGGACCCGCGTGTGATGGCGGCGGCGGCCAAGATTGCCCAGCAGGGCATTGCCGCCAAGGTCGTGGTGCTGGCGACGCCGGAGGAGGCCAAGGCGGCCTTGGCGCAGGCGAATGTCTCCTTTCTGGGGCTGAACATCGAGGTGCTCGACTGGCTTAACGCCCCGGCCGAGCTGACCGACCGCCTCGTCGGCATCTTCTATGAGCGCCGCAAGGCCAAGGGCGTCACCATGGAGCAGGCGCGCGAGGCGGTCCGGAACCGCCTGAACTTCGGCAACCTGATGCTGAACGCGGGTCTGGTCGGCGGCCTGGTGGCCGGCTCCGTGGCCTCGACGCCGGACATGCTCCGCGCCAGCTTCACCTGCCTCGGCACCGCCCCCGGCGTCAAGCTCGCCTCGGGCTGTTTTGTGATGGACCTGAAGACGCCCTCGCCGGCCGGCGACACCGTCCTGCTCTACGCCGACAGCGGCGTGAACATCAATCCGAGCGCCGAACAGCTCGTCGACATCGCCATGGCCTCGGCGCGGACGCGCCGGGCCCTGGTCGGCGGCACCCAGTACGTCGCCTTCCTGAGCTTCTCGACCAAGGGCAGCGCCAAGGACCCGCTCGTCGACAAGGTCGTCCAGGCCACCGAGCTGACGCGTCGGCGCGTTGCCGAGGTCGGCTGTGGCGACTGGATGAAGGTCGACGGCGAGCTGCAGGTCGACGCCGCCCTGGTGGCGAAGGTGGCGGCCAGCAAGGCCCCCGGCAGCGAGGTGGCGGGCAAGGCGAATGTCCTGATTTTCCCCGACCTCCAGGCCGGGAACATCTGTTACAAGATCACCGAGCGCCTGGCCGGCGCGACGGCCTACGGCCCGATCCTGCAGGGCACGGCCAAGCCGGTCAACGACCTGAGCCGCGGCTGCACGGCCGACGACATCGTCGGCGTGGCGGCGATCACGGTCTGCCAGGCCCTGGCGCAGTAGTCGCGCGGCGGCTCGCCAGGGCGGCCGTGGCGGCGCCGTGTTGCCGTGGCCGCCGCGGCCGGCACCGGCGTCGCACACAGCGGAGGACGATCCGGGCGTGAAGGCAACCCTGGCAGCGTGGGCCGCCCGGCGCTGGCTGAAGCCGTCGGCCTTCAAGGTCGGCCTGGCGGTGACCCTCGTCGCCGGCCTCCTGCTGGCGGTCCGGGCGCCCTCGTGGCACCGCCTGCGCACCTCGCTGGACAGCCGCATCCACGACGTCATGTTCCACGCCCGCGGGCCGCGCCCGCCGACCGGCCGGGTGGTCGTCGTCGACATCGACGAGGACAGCCTGGCCGAGGTCGGGCAGTGGCCCTGGCCGCGGACGGTCGTCGCGGCGCTGGTCGACCGCCTGGCGGCCGAGGGGCCGCGTGTCATCGGCTTCGACGCCGTCTTCGCCGAGCCGGACCGGACCTCGCTGGGGCTCGCCGCACGGCGCCTCGAGGCGCTCACCGGTCAGCGCCTCGAGCTGCCTGCGGAGAGCCTCGACAACGACCGCGTTCTGGCCGATGCCATCGGCCGTGCCGACGTCGTCCTGGGCTACTTCTTCGAACTCCTCCCCGAAGCCCGCGCCGGCCAGGCGACCGAGACGCCGACGCCCCTGGCCGACGACCGTCTGCCCTGTCCCGAGCGCGACATCAAGGCGGCGTCGATCCGCGACCTCCTCCAGCGCAGCCGCATCCCGGTGGCGCGGCGGGCCACGCTCAACCTCGCCTGCCTCAACGATCAGGCCCTCAGCGAGGGCTTCTTCAACACCGTCCCCGATGGCGATGGCATGACCCGCCGCGGCAGCCTGTTCATCCGCTACGGCGAGGTGCTCTACCCGTCGCTGCCCCTGGAGATGGTCCGCGAGGGCTTGGGGGCTGACTTTGCCCTGGCGAGCCACACCCCGACGGTCGGCGTCACCACCCTCAGGCTCGGCGAGCGCGAGGTGCCGGTGACGCAGGCGGGCCAGCTCTGCCTGAACTTCCGCGGCCCGCCGCGCACGCTCCCCTACGTCTCGGCCGGGGCCGTGCTGCGCGGCGAGATACCCCCCGGACTGCTCAAGGACGCCTACGTCCTCATCGGCACCTCGGCCATCGGGCTGCTGGACCTGCGCGCGACGCCGTTCCACGCGGCCTTCCCCGGCGTCGAGGTCAACGCCACCGTCATCGACAACCTCCTGGCCGGCGATGCCATGGTCTACGACATGGGCCTCGACCTCGGCCTGAACGTGGCTCTGGTGGCGGTGCTGGGGACGCTCCTGGCGGCGGGCCTGGCCTGGCTCGGCCCGCGCGCCGGGGCGCTCTGCGGCGGGCTCTTCCTTCTGGCGGTCGTCTATGGCAACTACCGGCTGCTCTTCCTGCAGGGCCGCCTGGTGGGTCTGACCTACGTGGTGGCCGCGCTCCTGGCCGTCTTCATCGCGGTCAGTGTCGCGAACTACTTCTTCGAGGGCCGCCGCAAGCGCTTCCTGCAGGGCGCCTTCAGCCGCTATGTCTCGGAGGACGTCGTCGCGGCGATCGTGGCGCACCCGGAGCGCCTCAGCCTCGAGGGCGAGGAGCGCGAGCTGACCATCCTGTTCAGCGACATCCGCGGCTTCACGGGGATCTCCGAGCGGCTCAGCGCGCGTCAGCTCAGCGCCTTCCTGAACGAGTACCTCTCGGCGATGACCGAGGTGATCATGGCGCGCGGCGGCACGGTCGACAAGTTCATTGGCGACGCCATCATGGCCTTCTGGGGTGCGCCCCTGGCGGATGCCGGCCACGCGCCGCACGCGGTGGCGGCGGCCCTGGCGATGCGCCGGCTCCTGGCCGAGCTGCAACCGCGCTGGGCCGCCCGCGGCCTGCCGCCCATCGATATCGGCATCGGCCTCAACAGCGGCGTGGTCAGCGTCGGGAATATGGGCAGCAGCACGCGCTTCAGCTACACCGTCATGGGCGACGCCGTCAACCTCGCCAGCCGCCTGGAGGGCCTCACCCGCGTCTACGACACCGGCATGCTCATCAGCGACGCCACCCGGCGGGCCATCGGCGACGCCTTCCACTGCCGGCCCATCGATGTGGTCTGCGTCAAGGGCAAACTCGAGCCGGCGGCCCTCTTCGAGCCGCTCTGCGAGGGCCCGCCCGACGCCGCGATGGCCGCCGAGACCGGGCGCTTCACCGAGGCCCTCGAGGCCTACCGCCGTCGCGACTTCGACGCCTGCCGCGGCCTCATCGAGGCCCTGCAGCGTGACCACCCGCAGTGCCGGCTCTATGCTCTCTACCGCGAGCGCCTGGAGCTCTTCCGTCAACAGCCACCGCCGCCCGAGTGGGACGGCGTGTTCACCTTCACGACCAAGGGCCACGACGAGTGAACCCCGGCGGGCGCCGCGTCCGGCCGGGGCCCTGTCGACCGGCCCCGGCCGCCGGCGAACGCCATGCGGAGAACGACACCCATGACACAGCCACACATGACTGAGAGCGCCTGGCAGCGCTTCATGACGGCCGCCCGGGGGGGCTACGGCGCCGCCAGGCGTTTCATTGCGGAGGACCTCTGGGATCGCGATGTGGCAAGCTTCTCCGGCATGCGCCGGATGGTCTTCTCGTTCTGCCGCATCACGGCTATCGTCGTGCGCGGTTTCATCGCCGACAACTGCTACCTGCAGGCCTCGGCGCTGACCTACATCACCCTCATGAGCATGGTGCCCGTGCTGGCCCTGATGTTCTCGTTCACCAAGGGCATCGGCATGCAGAATCACCTCATCGACGCCATCGGCCTGGAGCGCATCGAGATCCAGGAGACGGCCGCGGATGGCGACACCGCCACGCGGGTCGAATTCCGCGTCGCCCGCCCCGACCCGGCCGCCGACGCGGCGGCGGCACCCAACGGCCAGTTCTCCCTCGAGGGCCTGCCCGAGCCGATGCAGAAGGCCATCACCACCATCTTCTCCTACGTCGAGAATACCAGCTTCGGCGCCATGGGCCTGGTCGGCTCCCTGCTCCTCTTCTGGGGCGTGATCAAGGCGATGACCAAACTCGAATTCAGCTTCAACACCATCTGGGGCACCAAGGTCGGGCGGCCGCTGTTCCGGCGGCTGACCGAGTACTTCTTCGTGCTGGCGCTGATACCGGTGCTGTTCCTGGTGGTGACCAGCGTCAACGCGGCGCTGTCGTCGCCGGCGGCGGTGGCGCGTCTGCGCGAGTGGGTCGGCCCCCTGGCCTGGTTCTACCTCGCCAGCCTGCGGCTCTTCGGTGTGGTCGTGGTGATGGTCGCCTTCGCCTTTCTGTTCAAGTTCATGCCGAACACCGATGTCAAGAGCCTGCCCGCCCTGGCCGGCGGCGTCGTGGCCGGGGCGCTCTGGTATGTCACGCAGTGGGCCTACATCACCTTCCAGATCGGCGTCACCGAGTACAACGCCATCTACGGCACCTTCGCCGCGGTGCCCTTCTTCCTGGCCTGGCTCTACACCAACTGGACCCTGGTGCTCTTCGGTGCCGAGGTCAGCTTCGCGGTGCAGAACTACGGCACCTACATCCTCGAGTCCTCGCCGGCGGCCATGTCGCCGGCAGCGCGCGTCAGCCTCGGCATCGTCCTGACCTACGAGACCTGCAAGGCCTACCTCGCCGGCGAACACGGCTGGCGTCCGGCGGCCTTTGCCCGTGAGCACGCCATACCGGTGCGCCTCGTGGCCAGCGTCGCCAACACCCTGGTGACCAGCGGCATCCTCGTCCCGGTCGACGTCGGCTCGGCGCGCGATCGCTGCTACGTCCCCGGGCAGTCGCCGGACCGTCTCACCCTGGCCGACGTCGAGAAGGCGGTGCGCGCCAACGACCGCGCCTACACCGGGCGCATCCTGAAGCTCGTGCCGAGCAGCGTCGCGACCGCCCTGGTGGGGAACTACGACGAGTTCATCGAGCACCTGGCCACGGTCAACTTCAGGGCGCTGGTCGAGAGCACCGCCGGCACGGCCGCGGCGGCCGCGACCGCCACGTCGACGCCGACGCCGGCGAAGTAGGTCCGCGGCGCCGTCCGTGGACCTCCCGGGCGGCCGCTCCACGGCGGCGACAGTGCCCCCTGCGATCGTCCCGGCGCGCCGGACTAGCCGCCAGCGGAAAGCCCCAGGTGACACTGACGGGAGATCGACGGCAAAGCCGTAAGTCTCCCGTAAATCGGAGCTTCCGTCACTGGCAGGTAACGGCCAGTGGAGGAAGATCCGTCAGCGTGGGAAGTACCGGTAGGCGACCGGCGGCTTGCCCGTCACCAGGAAGTAGACGGCGCCCGCGATCATGAACACCAGCGCCCCCAGGATCTCGCCGCCGATGACGCCGAACATCAGGGGCTTCAGGCGCTGCACTGTCGAGTAGCCGCCGAAGCGTATGGTCAGGGTCTTGACCAGCCAGCCCAGGAGGATCGAGTAGGAGAGGGCGTACATCGGCCAGGTGACCCAGACCAGGAAGAGCACCGGGTGCAGCGGCCAGCGCGGCAGGCGCAGCCGCAGGAAGCTGAACAGGAGCACCGCGAAGAAGCCGAAGCCGGCCGCCGAGAGGAAGTGCTTCTGCGGGCGGAGGTCGCGCAGCTTCGCGTGCCACGGGAGGGTCTCGGCCTCGGCCAGACGGTCGACCGCCTGCAGCTTCAGTACCTCCGGCTCGACCGCCTCGAAGGCGAGCTTCGGGAGGACGTTGTAGGACCAGGCACACTGCCGCGGCGTGCCGGTGTCGTAGGTCGCCGTCAGGCCGACCAGGAGCGCCAGGAAGACGCCGGCCACGCAGACGGCCAGGGTCACGCCGGTCAGGCGGATCTGCGGCAGACGCAGACGCTCGCAGACCTTCAGGCCGTTCGCCAGGTACGGCAGGTAGGCCTGGCTCTGATCGATGCTCAGCACGAAGAAGACCATCACACTGGCGACCACCAGACTCGGGTTCATCATGGTGCCGCCCACCATCGCCAGCAGGAAGCTGAAGGGCTGCCAGCGCGTGTGGATGAAGAACAGCCCGGTCTCGGCGCTGATGCGCGAGACCACCACGCACGACAGCAGCGCCAGGCCGACCGTGGCCGCCGCAAACGGGAAGTTCATCCCCAGGCGCATCACCAGCACCACCGTCAGGGCCCCCGCCAGCAGGAGCAGCCGCATCGCCCACACC
The DNA here is from genome assembly GCA_012514865.1 of Lentisphaerota bacterium. Classification (GTDB taxonomy): domain Bacteria; phylum Verrucomicrobiota; class Lentisphaeria; order Oligosphaerales; family JAFGRS01; genus JAGVUW01. Next base: position 10,903 of record JAAYZO010000099.1, read on the forward strand.
GCGCCGCGGTCCTCCTCGCGCAGGCGCCGCCAGACCGCCACCGCGCCCGACAGGATGCGGCCGTAGTAGTGCCGGCCGGTGTAGGCCAGCATCAGCGCGAAGGCGATGTAGCTGCCGCCACGCTGCCAGCCCGACCAGCCGATGCCGCTGTAGTCGGTCGAGAAGTCCATGCCCATCGTCACCAGCGGCGCCGCGAAGAGTACCCAGAGGATCTGCGAGACGCCCATCGTCAGAGCAATCTCGGAACTCAGCAGGAAGGCGAACGCCACCATCAGCGGGAAGAGCTCGAAGCGGAAGAGCCCCGGGCCCCAGAGGACCCTGCCCGCTGCCGGAAAGAGGGTCATGAAGGGCGTGAAGATGAAGGTCAGCTTGACCGGTATGAAGACATCGGGGAACCACACGCAGAGGCCGTTGTTGACGCGGATGAGCAGGACGACGCCCAGGCCGACCCAGAAGAGGCGGTTGCGCACCGCCGGCGTCGCCGATTCGTCGTCCTTGCGGCCCAGGACCGAGGCCACGAAATCCGCGATCGGGTAGGCGAGGTGCTCGTGGTGGGACCACTGCCGGTGCAGGATGATGGCCAGGCAGCCGTAGCAGACCATCCCGAGGAAGGCCAGGGGCAGCCAGACCATCAGGGGCCTCACCCAGGCACCCCACGGCACCCGCCGGATCTGCACCCCGATGCGCTCCAGCCACGGCAGATTGCGGTCCTCCGGCGCACCCATGCCGGTGAGGAAGCCGCTGACGACCTCCGGGCTGTACTCCGGATCGACCAGGGCGTCCTTCGGGAAGTACTGCATCAGATTGCGCTCACGCAGGCCCGGGTTGACGCGGTACCAGTGGTGCGGCATGACCATGACGTGCGGCAGGTGCTCCATCAGGTTGCGCCCGGGCACACAGCAGGCCGTGCTGGTGAGCACGAAGATGACAGCCAGCTCCGGACCCGTGAGGGCCCAACTCCGGCGATGCCGGAAGAGCAGGATGTTGATCGTGGCCACAAAGAGGATCAGCGGACCGATGACCATCACCGGCAGCAGATGCCCGCTGGTGAAGCGCTCCAGGTCCAGGATCCAGTCGTTGACATAGCCGAAACCGGCGATGAACAGGGCGCAGAGGATGCCGACAGTGAAGGCACGCAGGGTCACGGTTTGGCTTTTCCTTAAAGACCTGTGGTGTGTCCCGGCCGGCCGCGTGGGCCGCCGCCACAGGAACAACAGACAGGCACGGGCAGACGGGCGCCCCCTGAAACCGGCAGCCCGCGGCACTGCCGGCCGGCCAGGTCGAGGGGGGCGCGATGGCCGGGCCCCAACGGAACCCGGCAGAGCCCAAAAGGTAATAGCGCCAGCGCCCTTGGCAAGCCGCGGCCGACTTCCGGCGACGGCGGTCCGCCGCGGCCAGCCTGGCGGCCGCACTGGCGGAGGAGGCAGGCCAGCGGGACGAGTCAGACGGGTCAGACGGGTCAGACGGGTCAGACGGGTCAGACCGGTCAGACGGGTCAGACGGGTCGGACCGGTCCGACTCTTCAGCCAGGGCTGTTTGAAGATCGCGGTGGCGCTCGCTCGGTCACCCTGGAGGGGTGCCAGATCGTAGCCGGGGGTCGCGCGAGAGCTCGACCCCCGGAAACGCGGATTGCACGCCATGCACCCTGAAGGGGTGCCAGAACCGGACTTTCGAACAGCCCTGCTCTTCGGCACCCCGGCCGCATCGCGGCCGGCCTGGCGGGCTACATTAGGCGCCCTATGAGTGCGGTTCCTGACACAGCGATTTCCGAGGACACCATTGCCGCCCTGGCCACGGCGGTAGGCGGGCCGGTGGTGGTCATCCGTCTATCCGGGCCGCGGGCCCTGGCGGTGGCCGGGGCGGTCTGGCGCGGCGCGGCGCCGCTGGCGCGGCCGCCGTTTCGGCAGATGCGCCTGGGCCAGGTCGTCGGCGCCGGCGGCGTCCTCGACCATGCGGCCCTGGCGGTGGCCATGCCGGGCCCGCACAGCTACACCGGCGAGGACGTGGTCGAGCTGCACTGCCACGGCGGGAGCTTCGGGGCGCGCCGGATCCTGCATGAACTCCTGCGCTGCGGGGCGCGCCTGGCCGAGCCCGGCGAGTTCACCCGCCGCGCCTTCCTCAACGGCCGCCTCGACCTCACCCAGGCCGAGGCCGTGGCCGACCTCATCGACGCCCACAGCGACGCGGCACTGCACCTCGCCAACCACCAGCTCGCCGGCGCCCTCGGACGACGCGTCAGTGCCGCCTGGGAGGCCGCCGCCGGCGTCCTCGCCGAGATCGAGTCGCGACTCGATTTCCCCGAGGAGGACCTCGACTGGCAGAGCGGCACCGCCCTGGCAGCACGCCTCGAGGGCGTCATCGCCGACCTCACCGCCCTCCTGGCCTCGCGCCTCGAGGGCCAGGTCCTGCGTGACGGCGTCAGCCTGGTCATCGCCGGGCCGCCCAATGTCGGCAAGTCCAGTCTCCTCAATGCCATCCTCGGGCGCGACCGCGCCATCGTGACCGACCTTCCCGGCACTACCCGCGACACCCTCGAGGAGCTGGCGCACATCCGCGGCATACCGCTGCATCTGGTCGACACGGCCGGCCTGCGCCCGAGCCATGACCCCATCGAAGCGATGGGCATCGAACGGTCTTTCCGGAGCCTCCGGACGGCCCAGGTGATCCTCTGGGTCTTCGATGCCTCGCAGCCCTACGCCGAGCAGTCCTGGGACCCGCATTCTGGACGCGGCGCCGTCATCCTGGTGGGCAACAAGCGCGACCGCCTGGCGGACCCCGCCGCGCTCCCGGCGCTGCCGGCGACGGGGCTGCCGGTGGTCACCACCTGCGCCCTCGACGGCAGCGGCCTCGAGGCGCTCTTCGACGCCATCGAGGCGGCGGTCTGGGGCGGGCCGCGCCACGAGTGCAGCGCGGTGGCCGTCAGCGCCCGCCACGCCGCCCTCCTGGAGGAGTCCCTCAGCGAGCTCCTCGACACCGCGGCGCGCTGCCGCGGCGAGGCCTGGGAACTCGCCGCGGTGGCCCTGCGTGCCGCCCTGGCGGGCCTCGGCCGCATCACCGGCCGCACCCACGACCCCGACCTCCTCGGCATGATCTTCTCACGGTTCTGCATCGGCAAGTGATAGGAGCGCCATGATCTTCTCTGACCCCGAGACCCACCGCCGTCTGGTGGCAGCTCTGGAGATTGAGTGGGACCTCGCCGCGGGGGGCCTGCCGCCGGCCCTGCAGCGGTGCGTCCGCCGGCCCGGCTTCGTCATCGTCCCGGAACGCCATCACCTCGGCGCCTGGGTGCCCGCGCCGGTGCGCGCCATCCACATCAGCGAGCGCTGCATCGGCGAGCACCCGTGGTATGCGGTGGTCGACGTCCTGCGTCACGAGATGGCGCACCAGATTGCCGACGAGGTCCTGCATGCCGACGAGACGCCGCATGGCGAGACCTTCCAGCGCTGCTGCGAGGCCCTCAGGGCCAACCCGCGCGCCTCGGGGAGCTACCCGACCCTGGACGAGGCGGTGCTGCAGGGCCAGGCGACGGAGGACGACCGCATCATGGCGCGGGTGCGCAAGCTGCTGGCGCTCTCGGAGAGCCCGAACCGTCACGAGGCCGAGAGTGCCCTGGCCAAGGCCCGCGAGCTGATGGCGCGCTATCAGGTCGACCTCGCGGCGCCGGCGGCGGACTACGTCAGCATCGTCCTGGGCGAGCCCGCGCACCGCCACAGCCTCGAGGACCACGCCCTGGCCAGCCTGATCCTCGTGCACTACAGCGTGCGCACGATCTGGGTACCCATGGCGGTCCCCGCGACGGGCCGGGTCGGCCGGGCCCTGGAGATCATGGGCCGACGGCCGAATGTGCAGGTGGCCCACTACACCCACGGCGTCATCCGACGCACCATCGAGAGCGAGTGGGCGCGCTTCCGGCGCGGCCGGCCGATGGGCCGGAATGGCCGCCGTGACTTCGCCCTCGGCATGATCGCCGGCTTCCGGAGCCTGCTTGAGAAGCAGGAGCAGACCTCGCCCGAGGTCGCGGCCCTCGTCCACACCGGCGACCCCGGCCTCGAGGCCTACTACGAGCAGCGCCACCCGCGCCGCCGGACCACCTCCCCCGGCCGCACCGTCATGGTCAACCCCGAGCTGCGCCGCAGCGGCGCCGCCGCCGCCCATCGCATCGGCCTGCACCCGGGCCTGACGCCGGCCGACCGCGCCCAGGCCGCGCCGCGACAGCTCCCCGGCGCGCGGCCCGCCGCCGGCTGAGGCGGAGCCATCGCGACCGGCAGTCAAGGGCCAGTGGCGGACAATCCGTCAGGGTGCCTCGAGGCGGAACCAGCGCGTCTCGCCGAAGGCCATCGTCAACTCCAGTGCCGCCGTGCGCTCGGCGATCACCGCGCCGCTGCTCAGGTCGACCACCCGTGCCGGCCGCGCCAGGGTGAGGCGTTTGCGCCCGCCATCGGCGGCGTGCATGGCGTGGATGGTCAGGAAGTTCTCGTTGGCGTACACCGCATCGCCCGGTGCCGCGACACACCACGCCCCGGCGGCCTGGGCTAGGTTGTGCAGGAGCTGATCGGAGAGCGTGAAGCACCCGCCGAACACCGCCATGTGGTCGGGAAAGCGCCGGTAGGCCAGCGAGACCGCCTCGGACTGCGGGTAGCGCGCCAGGGCCGTCGCCGACGGGTCCACGACCGCGAAGGCCGGCCAGCCCTCCCCGAGGGTGGTCGCCAGGACGCCGTCGGTGCCGGCCAGGAGCGGGTCCGCCACCGGCAGCATGGCCGCGCCCAGGCGGGCGCCGCCCGGAATCGCCTCGACCGTCAGGCCGGTCACGCGCGTCACCGCCGCGGCTGGGTCGCCGGGGCCCGCCATGCCCGGCGCGTGCAGGAAGACCAGCACACGGCCATCGCGGCGCAGGGCGTCCAGCGCCGCCAGTTGCGCCGCGCTCACCTCGTAGCAGTTCACAAAGACAACCAGGCGGTGGTCCGGCAACGGCCGGCGGCCGAAGTCCTCCCAGAGCAGCACCCGGTAGGGTACCCCCGACTGGTTGAACTGCTGCACCTGGTTGACCACGCCGTGCCAGCGCATCAGACTCGCCGACGGCGGCAGCATCGCATGGCTGCCGGCCTCGCTGACGACCATGGCCACATCGGCCCGCGGCACGCCGCCCAGGACCAGGTCCTGCTCAAAGGCCGCCCGCGCTTCGCGGATCGCGGCCATGATGCCGTCGTCGCGGAACCAGCCCCCGGACATGTCGTACCACCAGGTGCCCTGACCGAAGGCCAGCATCATCCCGGACTCGCGTCGCACCATGGCGTTGTGCGCCTCGGCGGTCTCGGCGCGGCCGACATTGGCGTCGTAGAGAGGATCCCGCGGCCCTGAGTGCCACGAGCGCCAGTCCTGCTCGGTGAGGTAGATCTTGCCATGCAGCAGGGTCGACCCGAACACCGACCTCACGGCGCCGCTGTACCCGGGCAGGCGCAGGCCGTAGGCAGCCGGGCCGGCCAGGAAGTCGATGTCCGGCGACTCCAGCAGGCGCCCCAGGGCGATGTGGTTGGCGCTGTTGCAGGTGATGTCCTCGTAGTAGGTCCCCAGGAGCACTGGCGTCGGGCTGGCCTGGCGCAGGGTCCGGCAGAGGTGCAGGACGGTCTCGGCAACGCCCTCGCTGTAGAAGCGGTTGTAGTCGCGGAGGTCCTGATCGCGACCCGGGTCGGTGATGACGCCCTTTCCCCAGAGCCTCTCGGCTGCCGGCACCGCCGCGCTGTCGAAGCCGACGCCCGGCTGCGCCCAGGCGCGCCGCAGGGCCGCCTCGTCATTCCCATAGCGCCGGCGCAGCCAGTCGCGGAAGCTGCCCTGGGCGGCCGGGCTGTAGTCGGCCAGGTGCAGGTCCTTGGGGTCCAGGCGCTGCCAGTGGAACCACTGGCCGTCGTTGGATCCGGCGACGTGGTAGCCGATGACGGCCTTGCCGGGCTCGCTGGCGGACACATGCGCGACCAGGGCCCGCAGCGCCTCGGCCGTCTCCTGCCGGAGGCGCTCCGAGAACAGACTTGGCCCAAAGCGCTCGCCGTCCCCAGGCTGGCCACCCCAGTGCTTCGGGTGCATGCCGACGATCGCCGGCTGGCCATGCTGATCCCACGAGACGTCCTCAGGATGTTCCGCGCCCCAGTCGCGGTACGGGTCGCAGGCGAGGTAGAAGATGACGTAGCCCTCGGGATCGACCCGCAGGACGCGCCAGAGCAGCTCGTCGACCTCGGCGAAGTCGTAACGACCGGCGCCGAGCCACGGCCCCTTGTCGCCATAGACACCGCGGCCCATGATCAGCGGCATGAGGTAGACGCGCACGCCGGCGCGCCGGAAGTCGCCGATCTGGGCGCGGTCGGGGGTGTGGAAGGGCCCCACATAGAAACACGGCGGCGTCAGGCGGTCATCCACCAGCAGACGGGGTCGGCCGTCCCTGATCTCCACCCGCGCCTGCGACCGCGGCCGTGCCGACAGCGCCTGCCGCGCCGCCACGAGGTCCGGCACGACCTCGGGCGAGGGGGCTTCATAGCGCACCGGCGGCGGCGGTCCCGCCGGCACCACACGGAGGTCGTCCCAGGTGACCTCGCACGGCCCGAAGGCCGCCAGGGCATGCACCCGCACACGCGTGTTCGGCGGCCGCACCGCGACCCGCGCCCAGACCTGCTTCCACACGCCCGGCGCATGGCGCTCACGCGCGGCCCCGAAGGTGTTCGGCAGGTCCTGCTCGGCGCTGTCGGGGCCATGCTGGCTCACCATGAAATAGACGCCCGCCGCGGAACGGCGATGCAGGAAGATCCAGCCGGTCACCTCGTACTCGCGGCCGGGCTCCACCGCCACGAAGTCCGACACCAGGGCGCTGAAGCCCTCGGCGTTGTCCTTGCGCAGCCGGAACCCCCGCGCGCCCTCGCGGACGGTCTGCGTATCCCAGCTCCAGGTGCCGGTGCCCTCCTCACCATGCGTCGCCGCCCAGCCGACGGGCGACGTATCGCCCTCCTCGAGGCCGCCATTCCGCACGACCGGCACCGCCACCGCGTCGGCCGCCGCCGCCACGGCCGCCGTCACCAACGCGATCAGGGCACCGCTGAGGGCCATTCGCCGGAGTCGGCCCCTGCCATACCTGCCACACGCATCCGTCCTGGCCATCGTCATGACTCCTGGTACTGCCGCGGTTACGGCGCCGCCGGCGGTACTCTGACCGCCCTGGTGGCGTTTGCCAGCAGACCCCGGGCACCGGCGGGACGGCTCGCGTGAACCATCGCGTCGTGGTGGTGCCGATGCCGCCCCGGCTCGTGGACGCGTTCGCGTCTGTGGACACTCGCCCTTCTATGTGGGCCGTCAAGGTGCTGCGCTGCTTTTCTGTTCTCTTGCCTTCCCTGCTCCTCAGTCTGAAGGCTCC
>JAAYZO010000820.1 GCA_012514865.1 Lentisphaerota bacterium
CGTCGTCGCCAATAGGGGCTATTCCATCGTGGGCACTGGAGGATCGCGCCACCGGTTTCAACGTTTGAGGGGTATGTCGTGTGGTTGGTGGGTTGAGGATGAACTTGAACAAACCGAACCGTTCATTGCCTGTCACCGATGCGGCGCATCGCCAGGGCAGTTACAGCGGTGAGCGCTGGCATGGACGTCGCGACAATGGCTAGTACCATTGACAACCTGGCTCAACACGAAGAGTCCGCCGGCTCGATGCCGGACGTCGTTCACACTTGCGTGGTGTCACCCGCCTTTGCCGAGGACCGGGTGGTGCTGAGTGGCCGGGACTCCGGCATCTGGCGGTCGGACGATGGTGGGTCCTCGTTCCGACAGGTGTTTGGCCCGGCGACGCCGGGACAGCTGGTGACCGCGACGAGCATCGCCTTCGCGCCGGATTTTCCCCGTGATCCAACCGTCACGGCGGGAATCGCCGGTGCCGTCGCGCGGTCGAGTGATGGCGGACGGAGCTGGCGCACAGTGGCCCTGCCTGACCCGCCGCCCCTGGTGACCTGCCTGTCCTTTTCGCCCGCCTACGAAGTCGACGGCATGATCCTGGCCGGCACCCTGGAGGACGGCGTGCTGCGATCGGATGACCGCGGCGAACGCTGGCGGCGCTGGAACTTCGGTCTGCTCGATCTCTCGGTCTACTGCCTGGCCCCCTCCCCCGCCTTCGCGCAGGACGAAACGATCTTCGCCGGCACCGAGACCGCGCTCTTCAAGAGCGAAAACGGCGGCCGCTCCTGGCGTGAAACCCCGTTCCCGGAGGAAGCGCCGCCGGTCCTGGCGCTGGCAGTCTCTCAACACGGCGAGATCTGGGCCGGCACCGAGCAGCACGGCCTCTGGCGGTCAGCCGATCACGGCGAAACGTGGCAGCGCTCCGGATCTGAAAACATCACACAACCGGTGAACCAACTTGATTTCGGGGAGCGGCGCGCGCTAGCCGTCCTCCCCGGCGCGATCGCCCTTGCTGATGGACGCGGGCGAGACTGGAGGGTTGCCTTCGCTGATTTGGGTACCGATGGCGGTGTGGCCGGGGTCGCCGTACCTGGCGGAATCGACGCGGCGACATCACTGCTTGTACAGCTACGAAATGGGCCGGTGCGAGAACTTCGCATCCGGCATGTGAACTAGCCGAGGGAAAGGGAACCAATGATCGAGGCACCGGTTCGACCTACGGAACGGACGCGGCGTGTCTACACAGGGGATCGGCTGCGAGCCGTGGCCATGCCGCTGGGCGGCCTGGGCACCGGCACGATCGCGTTGGCCGGCGACGGATCGCTCCGGCAATGGCAGATTCACAATCAGGTCAATCATCTCGGTCTGGTGCCGGATAGCTTCTTCGCGGTCTGGACCAAGGGATACTGGGTCAAGGGGCTCAAGCCGCCCATCGCCGCGGTGAGCCGGGTGTTGCAATCGTCCGCGTTGTATGACAGCGAGGGTCCGCCGGCGCCACCGACCTCAAACGATCACGAGGTGCCCGCGGCGCACCGCAGGCTGCTCGAACACCTGCCCGGCGTGGCGGAGATCGCTTACACCGGCGAGTATCCGATCGCCGAATTGAGCTACCAGGATCCGGCGTTGCCGCTGGAGATCACGCTGGAGGCGTTCAACCCGTTTATCCCGTTGAACAGCAAGGATTCCGCCCTGCCGGCGATCCTGTTCAACTTTACAGTCCATAACCCGACCGACCGCACCATGAACGCCTCGATCGCGGCCTCGCTGCAAAACGCGGTCGGCTGGGACGGCGTGGCGCCCATTTCTGACAACCGCTGTCCCCTTTACGGCGGCAATGTCAACAGCGTCTCCCGGCTCAACAACCAGACGATCATTACCATGAGCAACGCCTGGTTGCCCGGTGACGATAGCCGGAACGGCACCATGGCCCTGGCCGTGGATAGCCCGGACGCCACCTTCCTCTCCCAGTGGGCCGATCGCGACGCGTTCTGGGAGGACTTCAGCGTCGACGGGGAACTGGCCAACGTTGCGGACTCCTCGCCGAGCGCCGCCGGGTCCACCTGGAA
>JAAYZO010000821.1 GCA_012514865.1 Lentisphaerota bacterium
GACCATGTCGTACCTCACCGGCCCGCTGACCCGCACCCAGATCAAGACGCTCATGGACCCGCGGCGCCCTGCGGAGACGGTACCTGCTGCGGCGGCGCCGGCCGCGGGCGCAGCTGCTGCGACGGCGGCACCCGCCCCGGCGCCGGCCGCATCCGCGCCCCCCGCGCAGGCGGCGGCCGCGCGGCCCGAGACCGTGCCGGCCGAGGTGCCCCAGTTCTACCTCCCCATCCGCGGAGCCGCTCCCACGGGGGCCGTGACCTACCGTCCCGGCGTCCTTGCGGCCGCGACCATCAGCTTCATAGGCCCGGACAGCGGAGAAGGCACCATCACGAAGATCCGGCGCATGGCGCTGGCGCCAGAGGGTGCATTGGCCCTCGACTGGGACGGCGCGCTGCCGCTGGAGACCACCGTGGAGGAACTCGACCGCGACCCATATCCCGAGGTGGCGTTCGAGCCTCTGCCGCCGGCCATGGAGAAGCTCGCCTCGTATCGCTCGTGGAGCGGCGATTTCTCTGCCTGGGCCTTCCGCACTCATGCCGTCGAGGTGCTCAAGAGCCCCGGGTTCAAGCAGACGTCGGCTCCCGGCGAGTCCGAGGGCGAGTTCCGCTCCCGCCTGCAGTTGGCGGCCCGCGAGAAGCGCGATGACATGACAGAACAGCTGCGCAAGAAGTACACCACCAAGATCGCCACGCTGCAGCAGCGGGTCCAGCGAGCCGAGCACGCGGTCGAGCGCGAGGCCGAGCAGGCCAAGGGACGCAAGATGCAGACTGCCATCTCGTTCGGGGCCACACTCATGGGCGCGTTCCTGGGTAGAAAGGTCATGAGCACAAGCACGCTGGGCAGGGCGACCACCGCCATGCGCGACGTGGGCCGGAGCTTGGACGAGGCGGGCGACGTGAAGCGAGCCGAGGAGACGCTCGAGACCCTCAAGCAGAAGCAAGCCGACCTGGAGGCCCAGTTCCAGGAGGAGGTCGATGCGCTGGGCGCGGACCTCGACCCCATGACCGAAGAGCTCGAGACCGCCCTGGTGCGGCCACGCAAGAGCGACATCACGGTCGACCTCGTCGGTCTGGTGTGGATGCCTTATAGGCAGGAACCCACAGGGGTACCCTCGAAAGCTTGGGAGTAAGATGATTCCAGAAGCAGCGTGAGGGTATCTAACGACATGGGAGGTGCGGTTTGAAAGGCTTCAAGGAGTTCATCGACAGAGGGAACCTGGTCCAGCTGGCAGTGGCGTTCATCATGGGCGTCACGTTCGCGGCTGTGGTCACCTCGTTGGTGAACGACATCATCATGCCGGCGGTCGGCCTGGCCACCGGCGGGCTCGACTTCGCCAGCCTCTTCGCCGTCATCAAGGAAGGCGACCCAGCCGGGCCGTACAACACCATCGCGGCAGCCAAGGAAGCTGGAGCTGTCACGATCAACTACGGCCTCTTCGTGAACAGCATCATCGTCTTCATCATCGTCGCCCTGGTGCTGTACGCCATCGTGAGGGCCTACGCCAAGACCCAGAAGCCCGTGGAAGAAGCCGTGACCACCAAGGCCTGCCCGTTCTGCGCGACCGACATCCCGGTGACCGCCGTCCGTTGCCCCAATTGCACCTCGGAGCTGTCCAAAGTCAGTTAGGCCTCGGCCCCGCGGGCCAGCGAAGAACACCGATCCGGCGGGGCGGGGCGCGACAGCACCCCGCCCCGCTTCGTTGTCGGGTCTGACTCGCCCCTGCTGTGTCGCCGCGTCCGCCGCGCCGGATCGCGCGCCGCGCCCTCCCGGTCGGGCGCGCCCGCTATACTCTCGGCCACCATGACGAACCCCGGCACAACCGCCGCCCAGACGTTCTTCGCCACCTGCCCCCGCAACACCGAGGGACTGCTGCTCGCCGAGCTGCGCGCGCTCGGCGCGGGCGACGCGCGCGAGACCCGCAGCGGGGTGGCCTTCGGCGGGCCGGCAGCCGTGGCCTACCGCGCCTGCCTGTGGTCGCGAGTGGCAAGCCGCATCCTTCTGCGCCTCACGTCCGTCGTCGTCTCCAGCTCCGATGAGCTCTACGAGGCCGTGCGCACCCTCCCCTGGGAGGATCACGTCGCACCCACAGGCACCATCGCCGTGGACGTCACCTCGGCCGTGCGCCAGGGGCCTCTGGCCCAGGCGAACACCCACTTCCTCGAGCAACGGATCAAGGACGGCGTGGTCGACCGCTTCCGCGACCGCACCGGGTCGCGACCGGGAGTCGACCTCGCCCGGCCCGATCTGCGCATCAACGTGCATCTGGCGATCGAGGGTGCGGTGGTGAGTCTCGACCTCTCCGGCGACGGCCTCCATCGCCGCGGATACCGCTTGGAGGGCGGGGAGGCTCCCCTCAAGGAGAACCTGGCCGCCGCCATCCTCCTGCGCTCGGGCTGGCCGGCGCTCGCAGCTGCGGGCGCGCCCCTGCTCGATCCCATGTGCGGCTCGGGCACGCTGCTCCTGGAGGGAGCGTTGATGGCGGCTGATATCGCCCCCGGCCTGAACCGGGACTATTTCGGCTTCCTTCGCTGGCTTGGTTTCTCGGCAGCCACGTGGCATGAGTTGGTACAGGAGGCCGAGGGTCGCCGCATCGAAGGCCTGCTTCGACTACCGGTCCTCTTGGGCTACGACGCCGACCGCAGAGCAGTGGGGACGGCCCGCGCCAACGCGCGCCGGGCCGGACTGGCCGGTCGCGCGCTGTTCGAACAGCGCGACCTCGCGTCCTTGGCCAGGTCCAGGACGCTGCGCCGGGCCGGTCTCGTGATCACCAACCCTCCGTACGGCAAACGACTGGGCGAGGTCTCAGCTCTCGTGCCTCTGTACGAGACGCTCGGCGAGCGGCTCAAAGCCGACTTTGCCGGTTGGGAGGCGGCCGTCTTCACCGGCAATCCCGACCTCACCGCCCATCTGGGTATGCGCGCGCATCGGGTGAACGTGTTCTTCAACGGACCCATCGAGTGCAGGCTGCTGCAGTTCCACGTGGGGCCGGCCTTCGACCGAGCCGCCGATCGCGGTCGCCAGGCGACCGGGCGGCTGGCGGAAGCCAGGAGAGACACCGCCGCCTCGGCCGCGGGTGGCGCGATCGCCCAAGCCGAGTCCGCCCCGACCGGCCCTGCCTCGGCGTCGGCGCTGTCCCCGGGGGCGCAGATGTTCGCCAACCGCCTGAGCAAGAACCACAAGCATCTGCGGCGTTGGGCGGCCCGCGAAGACATCCACTGCTATCGCCTCTACGATGCCGACCTGCCCGAGTACGCAGCAGCCATCGACCTGTACGAGGACTGGCTGCACGTGCAGGAATACGCTCCGCCGGCCAGCGTGGACCCCGTGCTGGCACGCAGGCGGCTGAAGGAGATCCTGGCCGCGGCGCCGGCGGCCCTGGGGCTGCCGCAGGGACACGTGGCGCTCAAGGTGCGGAGCCAGCAGCGCGGCACCGCTCAGTACGAGCGCCGGGACGAGACCGGCCATGAGCTGGAGGTCCGCGAGGGTGGACTGCGCTTCCTGGTGAACCTCACCGAGTATCTCGACACCGGCCTGTTCCTCGACCATCGGCCCACCCGCGCGCTCATCCGCGAGACTGCCGCCGGCAAACGCTTCCTCAATCTTTTTGCCTACACCGGCACCGCCACCGTGTACGCCGCCGCCGGCGAGGCGGCCTCGACTACCAGCGTCGATCTCTCCAGCACCTACCTGGGCTGGGCCCGCCGTAATCTGGAGCTGAACGGGTTGCTCGACCGCCGGCACAGCTTCGTCCGGGCCGACTGCCTGGAGTGGCTGGAGGCAGCGGCACCCGCTGCCTACGACCTCGTATTCCTCGACGCCCCCACCTTCTCCAACTCCAAGAACATGGCCGCCACGCTGGACATCCAGCGTGACCACGTCCAGCTCATCCGCGCGGCCGGGCGACTGTTGGCCCCCGGAGGCGTGCTGCTGTTCTCCACCAACTTCCGTCGCTTCCAACTCGATGACGCAGTCCCAGCCGAGTTCGCCGTCGCCGACATCACCAAGCAGACCATCCCCCTGGACTTCGCGCGCAATCCCCGCATCCACCGATGCTTCCGTCTGACACGCCCCGAGGGATAGAGGTGGCTGCCGACGGCGGGTCAGGGGCCCCGAGCCGCCGCGCCTCCAACAGCGAGCTGGCCGGACTGTTCGCCGAGATCGCCGGATATCTGGCGCTGGAGGGCGAGTCGACCTACCGCATCCTGGCCTACGAGAAGGCCGCCGACCTCTTCCGGCGCCATCCCCTTTCTATCGCCGACCTGGCTCTGAACGGCACCCTGCGCGAGCTGCCCGGGGTGGGGGCCGCCATCGAGGGCAAGGTGCTCGAGTTCCTGAGCACCGGTGACATGGCCTTCCTCGCCCGACTGCGCGAGCGCTATCCCGCCGGCCTGCTGGAGGTGATGCGCGTGCCCGGCATCGGGCCGAAGACAGCCCGAAAACTCCATGACACGATTGGGATAGGCAGCGTGGAAGAACTGGAGTCGGCCTGTCGACAGGGACGCATCCGCGAGGTACCCGGGATGGGCGAGAAGTCACAGGCCAAGCTGATGAAGGCGATCGAGGACTGGGGCAAGGCCCGGGCCGCGACCGGCGGTGCGGCGACCGACGAAAGGCCGCGATTGCTGCTGGCTGAGGTCTTGCCACAGGCGGCGTCGCTCCTGGAGGTGCTGCGCTCCATCCCCGCTGTGACCGCCGCCGACACGGCGGGCAGCCTGCGGCGCAGACGATCGACGGTGCGCGATATCGATCTGGTCGCCGGCTCGGAGGAACCCGGGGCCGTGATGGACGCCTTTGCAGCCGCCCCCCAACTGGCGCACATCGAGCAGCGCGGCGACACCAAGCTGGTGGCGATAACGCATACGGGACTGAACGTCGACCTGCGCATAGTCTCGCCGGCGTCGTACGGGAACCTGTTGCAGCACTTCACCGGCAGCGCGGAACACAACGTGGCGCTGCGCGGGTACGCGCAGCGCCAAGGCCTCAAAGTCAGCGAGTATCACATCGAAGACCTGCAGTCGGGCACGGCCATGACCTGCGCCTCCGAAGCCGAGGTCTACGGCACTTTGGGCCTGGACTACATCCCGCCCTAGTTGCGCGAGGACCAGGGCGAGATCGAGGCCGCGGCGACCCACGCCCTGCCGCGCCTCATCGAGCGCGCCGATCTGCGCGGCGACCTGCACGTCCACTCCGATTGGACCGACGGCAAGGCGACCCTGGAAGAGATGGCCCTGGCTGCACAGGCGGCCGGCCTCGACTATCTGTGCTTCTGCGATCATTCCCAGGCGCTTGCCATGACGGGCGGTCTCGACCCGGCCCGGGTGCTGGCTCAGATCGAGGCCATCCGCGAGCTCGACTCGCGTTTGGAGATCAGGGTCATAGCCGGCATCGAGGTCGACATCCTGCTCGACGGGCGCATCGACCTGCCCGACGACATCCTGTCCCGGCTCGATTTCGTCACGGCCAGCATCCACTCGGGGTTCCACCAATCGCGCGATGAGATCATGAAGCGGCTCCTGACCGCGCTGCGCAACCCGCACGTCGACTCCATAGCCCACCTGAGCGGACGCCTCATCAACCGCCGGGCCGCGTACGAGGTCGACCTCGACACGGTCGCGCGCACTGCCGCCCAGACAGGCACTTTCCTGGAGATCAACGGCTCTCCCGACCGTCTGGACCTGGATACGGCATCCGCCCGGCGTGCCGTCGAACTGGGTGCCACCCTGGTCATCTGCAGCGATGCCCATCGCCCCCGCGAGTTCGCCAACCTCGACGCCGGCGTGGCTGAAGCCCGTCGTGGCTGGGTGAGCGCCGACCAGGTCGCCAACACCCGTCCTTGGGCGCAGCTGAAGCCCTGAGAGACCCGCGGCCGTGACCGAGACCGAGCACCCGCCACATCCCCAGACTCCGGACTCCATCGCCGGCGTGATCGTCGCCGAGGGCGGACGCGTCACCTTCGCACGGTTCATGGAGTTGGCCCTGACCCATCCCACGCTGGGCTACTACCCGAGGGTGGACCGGCTACTTCGACGCAGCGGCGACTTCAGCACGGCTCCTGCCCTCTCACCCTTCTTCAATCACGCCGTCGCCCGGCTGATCACCGAACTCCTGGACGCCGCCCTGACTGCGACGCCGCCCCAGGCGCCGTCGCTCGGCCCATCGGCCTCTCCGGCCGGCACCCGTGCCGGCGTGATCGAACTCGGCGGCGGCGAGGGGCACGCGGCCGAGGCCGTGCTCCGCCTGTGGGACGAGGAGAGACCCAAACTGCGCGAGCACGTCTCCTATCGCATCCTGGAGGTCGGGCCCCGGCTGCGCGCCACCCAGGGGGCGGCCGTGGAGGGTCTGCGGGCCAAGGGCTGGAACGTGGCTTGGGGCAGCGACCTGGCCGCGGCCTGCGCCCATACCCGTCCTGCGGTGATCATGGGGAACGAGTTCCTCGACGCCCTGCCGGTGCATCTCGTCCGCGTTGACGACGATGGGCTGCGCGAGTGCCACGTCGAGGGTGCGGCCGGCGAACTGCGGGAGGCCTGGGGTCCGCTGTCCGATGCAGCCGCGTCCGAGGCGGGACTCCTCTTCGGCACGCTCGACCCAGGCAGATTGGCCGCCCTCACCCGGGACGGCTGTCTGGAGCTCTCATCGTCCCTCGACTCGCTCTTCACCCGCCTCGCCGCGGTGATGCCCACCGGAAGCCTGCTGAGCATCGATTACGGCGAGTGGTTCCCGGGCCTTCCGCCCACCGCCGAGCGCTGGGGAGGCGAGAGCCTGCCGCTGCGGGGCAGAACGATCCGAGGCTACTTCCGCCACCAGATGGTCTCCGATACTCTGGCTCGGCCCGGCAGGCAGGACCTCACAGCCGACGTCGACTTCGCGGCCGTCGATCTGCACGGTCGCCGGCACGGATTCGAGACTGTGCTGTTCACAAGCTTGGCCGCCTTCCTTCGCGCTGCGGGCGCGGAGGCCGAACTGGCCGCCCTGGAAGAAGGCACCGCCTGCACCGCGTCCGATCCCATCGAGGCCGACAGGCAGGCCACAGTGCTGAGGAGCCTGCTGGACGAACGCGACCTTGGGGGCGCGTTCAAGGTGATGCTGCAGGTGAAGGAGTAAGTCCGGCGCGTTGCGCGACGAGCCGCCCTGCGATCTGGAGCGTGGCAGCGAGACCGCGCCTACGCGGCCAGCAGCCCTATGAGCAGGCGCACGAGTCGATCCGGCGACAGGCGCCGCACCCAGCAGCCGCACACCGCCCGGGTCACATGACCGACCCGGTCCTGGTCGAAGTCGCCGTCTGCGTGCCTGAGGTTCTCGACGATGTCGCGCGAGACGCGGACCTCAGTCCCACAACCGGGACAAATCGAAGGGACGCGACTATCCATGGCCGCCAACCAGCGACCCCCTTCTGTGTCTGGGGAAACAAGGACTTGCTTACGCCCTCTATCGGCGCAAGGAGGTCGGAGCATGATAGCCGGAGGAGCCGCGGGGAAGAAAAAGTGGGCGCACGGTCCGGAACGTCGACTCCGGCTTCATCGCCGAGCCCGGGCCCGCGGCGAAGCTGCTACTCGTCCCCGAACTTGTAGAAGTAGCCGTCGCGCGAGCCCATGTAGATGCCGCCCTTCCACACAGCCGGCGTGGACTCCAGCGCGCTGCCGCTGGGTACCTTGAACTCCCACACCACGGGCGGGTCGACGGTGGTGTCGCTGACGTCGTAAGCGTGCAGCGTGCCATACGTATCGCCGATGATGAGGGTCTTCTCGACCACCACCGGGCTGCCCCAGGCGTGCTCGCTGAACTTCTTCTGCCACACGATCTCACCGGTCTCGCGGTGGATCCCCAAGAGCGCGCCGCCGTGAGTGGGCACGTACAGCATCTCTTTATACAAGGCCGGGGTCGCCCACACGCCCGCATTGCCGCCCGACATCTTGGTGACCTTCACCGACCAGACCAGCGGGGTCTGACC
>JAAYZO010000822.1 GCA_012514865.1 Lentisphaerota bacterium
CGCAGCCGAGGCCCAAAGAGAAGGGCTTGCAGCGCGCGGCTGCAAGCCCTTGGCAAAGCATGGCGGAGAGGGAGGGATTCGAACCCTCGGAACGGCAAGCCGTTCAACGGTTTTCGAGACCGCCGCCAGTCCTTGCATATATTTGCATAGCATTGCAATACAGCTACTTCGGACTCTGACACTTTGCGCCGTTTCGTCACGCATGGCACAGCTTAGCTTTGGCGGTTGTTGCAACATTGTTGCAACACTCCCGGCCTGAGCGACGGGCCGGCCAGGGGCGCCCCGTGGCCAGCCTCCAGGGGCACCCGACATTCCCGACAAACTGACAAACCGGCCCGGGCCAGACGGCGTCCTGGCGGTCTGGTCACAGGCCGGGCCCTTAAGGTGACACGGCGCCGGTGTCCTCTGGCCAGGTGGGGAATTCCCCACCTGCCAGAATTCTGGCACCCGCACCGGCCCCGTCGGCGCGTCCCTGCCCGGCGGGGCGCCATGTATAGATTTGCTGAGATTTCCCGGCCCCGCCGGCGCAGGAGAATCCAACGCGCGCAACGAAAAGCCCCTCCCCGGAAGGACGGCCGGGAAGGGGCTGCGGTACCGGCGCGGCATCGAGGGCGCGCGCCGGTGGGTGGGCTACGGGACAAACTGGCCGGTGACGCTCGCGAGGGTGCCCTCGGGTCCGGTCATGACGGCGGCGTCGGCCTGGCCCTGAAGGTCGGCCAGCACAGCAGCGCCGTTCTTCCGGCGCAGGCTCTCGCGGACGGCGGCGTCGCCCTGGGGCCCCTGGCCGAAGTCCCCGAAGTCCAGCGGCTCGCCGGCCAGCGTCGCGGTCTCGGGCTCGCTGGTGCCGTGCCCGGCCTGGCCGAGGGTGTCGAGGTCAACCGGCTTCGGCCCGGGAGCGGTGACGCCCAGCCAGTCGGCGAGGGCCTTCTCGATCTCGGCGACGGCCTCATCGTCGCCCGTGGGCATCATGCCGATGCGGCCAACCTGGGCGCGCGCGCGCTCCTTGGCCTTCCGCAACTCGCGGGCTTCAGAGTCGTTCTCGATGATCAGCGCGATGGACGTTCCGAAGCCCGCCTTGGTGGCCCGGGCTCTGAGGTATTCCTCGTGCTCGCCCAACTTGACTTCGGCGGCGTTCATCACCTCCTGCGCGGCCGGCATGTAGCGCCCGGCCAGGTCCTCGCGGCGCGCGTGGAGCCGACGCGCTTCGAGCAGTCGGCCGATGCGGGCCTTCTCCAGGCCGTGGCGGGCCTCGTCCAGGGCGTCGAAGGTGGCCGACGGGGCAGCGGCCAGGGCCAGCGCGCGCGATGCGGCCTCGCCCTCCCCGGCGGCCTCCGCGGCCAGGCGCTCAACGGCCTGGTTGAACTCGCCGACCTCGGCGAGCAGATCGGCCGGCAGCCAATCGGCTTCCGGGAGCGTGGCGGGCAGGCGGGGTGTCGTGGGTTTCTTCTGGTTCATGTCTCTCAGCGTCCTCTGGTTCCTGGGGTCTGGTGCCGGTCGCTCGACGTGAGCGCTTACGGCTTGGGCAACTTCTTCACGGGCGACGGGGGCGGCGGCGGCAGCACCCTGGGCAGTACCGGGGTCCCCTTCGGGACGATCTCCAGGCCGTGCCGCTGGTGGCCACAGGCCGGGCAAACGTTCTCATCCTCCGTCGATGACCATCGGCCGGTCCTGGTCGGCGTGAATACGCCGCACCAGTTGCACAACTGCTCGGGTGGAAGCTTCAGGCTGGGCGGCGGTGTTCCTGGGGCGTGTAGCATGTGGATCTCCTTTCGTGGGTCACACGGGCGGCACGACGGCGGCGAGGGCCTCGACGACGGCGCGCGCCAGGCGCGGGAGTCTCAAGGCCCACGGCCTGGGGCGGCGAGGGACAGCGGGCCGGATCATGGCGGCTCCGGCCGGCGGGTTCTGGCGGCGTCGGTGGTGTTTCATGGCGCGTCCTCGAAGCGGTCACAGCGGCGCGGCCGGCCTGGCCAGCCATCGGCGCGGCGCTGACCGGCGCGGCACAAGGCCCAGCCGGCGGCGGGGGTGCGTGGGTTGCGCTCAACGTGCCGACAG
>JAAYZO010000823.1 GCA_012514865.1 Lentisphaerota bacterium
CGGCCTCTGGGACGAGGCCAAGGCGGCGCGGACGCGCGCCACGGCGCTGCCGCCATCGGCGGCGCTGACGGTGGCGCCCATGGCCAGCCTGCCGCAAGGGGCCACCGAGATCATCGAGCTGCCGGGCCTGGATCAGTCTCCCTGGCTGGCCGTGGCCGAGGGCTCGACGGTGCATCTGCTCACCGCCGCCGGCGCGCCGGTGCGGACGCTCCAGGCCGACGGCCGCGTCCGCGTCCTGGCCTGGTGGCCCGAGGCCGATGCCCTCCTGGTCGGCTGCGCCGATGAGAAACTCATCGCCTTCGCCCGTGACGGCGCGCGCCGGTGGGTCTTCACCTCGGAGATGGACCCGGCCGTCTTCCGGGCCGCCAAGACCTACTGGTTCAAGAGCGCTCCCGGCCACGAGGGCATCCACGGCCTGGTCACCGGGCCCTTCATCGACGGCCGCTCGCAGTGCCTGGTGGGGAGCGCCTGCACGGTCGAGATCGTCAATCCCGACGGCTCCCTGGCACAGCGCCTGGCGGCCTTCTGGGGCCCCGGCAAGATCATGCGCCTCGTTCCGACCGCCGACGGCGGCCAGGAGGCCACCATCGCGCGCTGGCCCAACGGCACGGATGAGCTCAGCCTGATCGACAGCCGCGACCTGAAGGTCCGCCGCGGCTTCTACGGGGTGCCGTCCGGCCATACGATGGTCAGCGGCTGGTCGGCGCAGAACCGTGTTGACCTGATCTGGGAAGACGTCGATGCCGACGGCGCCATCGAGC
This sequence comes from Lentisphaerota bacterium, assembly GCA_012514865.1. Classification (GTDB taxonomy): domain Bacteria; phylum Verrucomicrobiota; class Lentisphaeria; order Oligosphaerales; family JAFGRS01; genus JAGVUW01. The sequence goes on from JAAYZO010000823.1 coordinate 762, forward strand.
TGGTGACCGCGATCAACGGCACCTGGAACCGCGTCACGGTCTACGGCCGTGACGGCCGGCCGCGGTCGAACGCGCCCTTCGGCCCCGGTGGCAACAACAACCCCCGCGCCTACCTGCGCGACCTGAAGACCGCGCCTTGGGGCGAGGCCGGCCGCCGGGTGATCCTGACCGCCACGCACGAGGGCCTGGTCGTGGCCCTCGACCACGAGTGCCGGCGCCTCTGGAGCCGGTCCCTGCCCTCGGCGCCGCGGCGGCTCTGCCTGGCCGGCGAGGGCGCTCGCCGCGTCCTGGTCGGCTGCGACGACGGCACCCTGGTGGCGCTGGATGAGTCTGGCCGGATCGTCGCCGGCGGCCGCGCCCCGGCGCGCGTCGAGCACCTCATCGGCCTCGAGGGCGGCGCCGTCCTGGCGGCCGACGCCAAGGGCGCCCTCCTGCGCGTGGCGCTGCCCTGATGCAACGACGGGATATCGACGGCAACGCCGTCGGTATCCCGTTCTCATCGGAGACGCCGCCACGGTCAGTCGACGGCCCGCGGCGGCGGATGGGTCAGAGCAGGTCCTGGACGCGGACCGGCTTGCCGGTGCGGGCGGACTCGGCCACGGCGATGCAGGTGGCGACGGTCTTGACGCCCTCGTCGACGTTGGTCACCACCGGCTTGTTGGCGACGATGCAGTCGATGAACTCGCGGATCTCGGCGCCGACGTTGTGGCTGGCGATGTTCACCGGCAGGGTCGCGAAAGCCGGCGCGCCGGTGAGGTTCTTCTGGCTGCAGAGCTGGATGTCCGCGCTGGTGTTGTCGCAGACGATCGTGCCCTCGGTACCGTAGAAGACACTGCGCATGGTGTAGGGCCGCACGCAGCCCACCGAGACCATCACCTTGCCAATGGCGCCGCTGGCAAACTGGAACAGCCCCAGGCTGCAGTCATTGACCGGCCAGTCGGTGAGGCAGAGGTGGTTAGCGTAGCCGAAGGCCTCGGTGACATCGCCGGCGATCCAGCGCAGGAGGTCGACGGCGTGGCAGCCGCCGCCGATGAGGGGCTCGCGGCGCGGGTCGACGCGCCAGTCGCCGACGCCGCGGGCGCCGCGGTAGCTATGGGCGTACTCGCTCTCGGCGAGGTACAGCCGGCCGATCTCGCCGCGCTCGATGAGGCGTTTGGCCAGGACGAAGCCGGGGGCGTAGCGGCAGACCTGGCCGATCATGAAGCGGCGGCCGGTGCGCTTGACGGCCGCGGCGATCTCCTTGGCCTCCGCCATGGTCAGCGTCAGCGGCTTCTCGCAGAGGACATCCTTGCCGGCTTCCATGGCCGCGATGCTCTGCTCGGCATGGTAGTAGTCCGGCGAGGCCACCGAGATCAGGCCGATCTCGGGGATGGACAGTAGCTCGCGGTAGTCGGTCACCGCGACGCGGGCCTTGTACTCCTGCTGGCGGGTCGCGAGGAGGTCCTTGTCGACATCGCAGACCCCGATGATGGTGCAGCGCGGGTCCTTGGCATAGCCTGCCAGATGACCGTTGCCCATGCGCAGACCGATGACTCCGACCCCGATCTTGCCTGTGCTCATCGTGTGCTCCTGCCTCCGGTGCGACGATACTCTCCGGCCACGCCGGCGGGCGCGCATCGCGCCACGGCGCCGGCCGTGCTGATTCTGAATATGCCCGTCGGTACGGTCGGTGCAACCGGGCGCCGGGTCGCCGGCGCCGGCCGGCGGACGGCGGCAGGCGCAACCGGGCGCCGTGCATCCGCCGAGGCCGCAGCTGGTTCTGGCATCCCTCCAGGATGCAGGACGCGAGACGACGATCTTCCCGGGGGTATCCTCGCGCCGAGCACGACCCCCGGAAAGCGCGAATCCACGAACCACGCACCCTCGTATGAAACATGGCGGTGTGCGCGCGCGGTCTTGTCGCAGACTTTCAGCCTGCAAAGCGTCATGTCCGATTTCCCAGGGCGTTGCCCTGGGCTGACGAATGATGCCCTTTCAGGGCGCCAGACCGGCGGGCCGCAGGCAGGCGCTGCAAGTGATGTTTCGGTCTGCCATGTCCGGCGCCCAGGCGCCTTGCATCTCAGAACGGCACTCTTGGCGATTTCGATAGCGATACCGATAGCGATACCGATAG
>JAAYZO010000824.1 GCA_012514865.1 Lentisphaerota bacterium
CTGTTCGGCTTCTTCAGCGGCCTGCTCTCCGGGGCCTTCTCCAGCGGCGGACCGCCGATCGTTCTCTACCTCTTCGTCCAGGAGGACGACCCGCGGCGCGCCGTGGGCACCGTCCAGGCCGTCTTCCTGGCCTCATCGCTCTACCGGCTGGTCATCGTCGGCCTCGGCGAACGCGGCTACACCGCCGACCTCATGATCCTCGCCGGCACCATGATCCCGGTGGTCATCCTCGGGACCCTGACCGGGTATGTGACCAGCCGCAAGGTCTCGTGCCGGGCCTTCCTCCTCGGCGCCTACAGCCTGATCATCCTCGCCGGCGCCCTGAACATCGTCAAGGCGGCGCGGAACCTGCAGACGCGCCCGGCGCGGGATCCTCAGGTGGCGGTCTCGGCAGCGCCCGCGGCGCCGTCGTCGTGGAGCCTGGCCTCGAGGCGCTTCCAGGTGCGCTGAATCAGCGGCAGCAGGACGAGGAACAGCACCGGCCCGACCAGGAAGATGGCGTTGATCCCCAGGAAGTAGGCCACCACGCCGGCGCTGCTGTGGGCCAGGATCGCACCGATCGAGCGGAAGGTCACCGCCCAGCCAAACATCACGCCCTTGCGGTCCGGCGGGGTGATCCGCGACAGCCAGGCGTTCAGGACCGGCTCCAGGCCGGCTGCACAGAACGCCATCGCAAAACGCAACGGCATCAGCGCCACGACAGCCCAGGCGGCGCTGCTCCACATTCCGACGCCCGACGTCAGCGAGACGCGCGGCAGGCCGCCCAGAGCGAAGGGCACCACCGCCATCAGCGCCATGAACAGCGCCGCGCCCGCCGCGCCAAAACGCGCCACCTGCGTCGGGTAGGCATCCACCAGGCGGCCCAGTACAAAGCCCGAGACCATCGCCCCGATCGAGCCCATACACAGGACCAGACTCACCCAGCGCGCCGCCCCGGGCACATCCTTGCCGCCATTGTGCATCTCGACAAAGAGCGGGTACTGCGAGTTGTCCAGATAGCGCGCCGTGGTCGACAGGATGAACAGCCCGAACAGCGGCGCCGCCGGCAGCAGCACCGCCAGGCGCAGCCGCCAGCTCGGGCGACGCGCCGCGGCCGCGGCATCGACACGACGACGCACGAAGCGCTCCCGCGCCAGCCACAGCACCAGCAGCCCGGAGAAGCCCAGCGTCAGCCCCGACAGAAAGAAGGTCTGGCGGAAGCCAAAGGCGCTCGAGAGCAGCCCGCCGAGGAAGAGGCCGGCCATGTCGCCGGAGAACACCGATGAGCTGAGGATCCCCAGAGCCAGGCCCTGACGACGCACCGGCGTGCAGCTCACCACCAGCGTCATCGAGGCCGACATCGTCCCGGTGAACATCCCCTGCAGAAACCGCAGCAGCAGGAAGACCGAGAGGCTCGGCGCCACGCCCATCAGGCCGACGATGATGGCGGCCCCGAAGTTCGCCCGCAGGACCATCGCCTTGCGGCCGAAGCGGTCCGCCAGAAGACCCCACAGCGGCGCCATCACCGCCAGCGCGAGGTTCGCCAGCGCCGCCGCCAGCGCCGCATAGGCCTTGACATGACCCTCATCCGCCACGCCCAGCTCCCGCAGGAAGAAGGGCGTGAAGGGCATCGACATCGAAAAGCCCATCAGCGACAGAAACTGCGTCACCCACATGACGGCCAGATTGCGCCGCCACGTGCCATCGCCATCCTCAACCATCGCCATCACCCCAGAACACCACGACGGCGGTCGCACCGCCGTGAAACAGGGTGTTCAGGCTGCCGCCGTCGCTGACGCCATGACCGGAAACCGACAGGAGCCGCCAATGTAGGCCATCTTTCGCCGGATGCGAAGCCCGCCGCCGCTGAGAGC
>JAAYZO010000825.1 GCA_012514865.1 Lentisphaerota bacterium
ACTCAGGGCTGTGCACCCTGTCGGGACCTGTCCTGAGGGTGTCACTACAACCTGCAGGCGAGATGAACTCCAAGTCCCGCCCAGCCGACAAACCTGTAGGAGTTTGGGGTCACCACTGGCCTGACCGTGGCAGGCAACGGCCAGCGGAGGAAGATCCGGCGGATGGCGCGGGTGGTCGGACGGACTATGGTGTGGGTTCGACAGTGACTCAGCCGCCGATGGGATACCGTGTCATGGCCTCCTCCTCACCGCCAGCCGCCTTCGTCTGCGCCCGCTGCGGCGCCTGCTGCCGCTGGCATGGTCTGGTGCGCCTGACCGACGCCGAGGTCGACGCCATTGCCGCCCACCTCGGCCTGTCGCCGCGCGACTTCATCGAGCGCTATACGGAGGTGACTCCGGATCGCCGCGGGCTGACCCTGCGCGAGAGTCCGGACGGCGCCTGCGTCATGCTCGACGCGCAGGGCCTCTGCCGCATCCACGCCGTCAAGCCGCGGCAGTGCCGCGAGTTCCCGTGGCGCTGGCATGTACCGGGCTACGAGGCGCTGTGCCAGGCCGGCCGGACGCCCTGATCCGGGCCGCCGACGCCGCGGGTGGCGCCCGGTGGGCGAGCGCGCCGGCTCAGTTGATGATGCCGCCGTCGGAGAGGAAGATGCCCTTGAGGTTCATCTTCAGGGCCTGGGGGTTATCGGAGGCCTCCAGGGCGACGTCCTCGGTGATGACGCCGTCGTTGACCAGCTTCAGGAGGCACTTGTTGAAGCTGACCATGCCGTCCTCTTCCCCCCCTTCGATGGCCGACGAGAGTTTCGAGAGGCGGTTCTCGCTGATGAGCTTGCGCACGATCGGGGTGTTGAGCAGGATCTCGTTGACGGGCACGACGCCTTTGCCGGTGGCCTTGGGGACAAGGCGCTGGCAGATGATGGCCCGCAACGAGGTGGAGAGGGCATTGCGGATCGAGTCGCGTTCTTCGTTCGGGTACATGTCCAGGATGCGGTTGATCGACTGCGGCGCGTCCTTGGTGTGCAGGGTGGTCAGCACCAGGTGGCCGGTCTCGGCCGCGGCCAGGGCCGTCTCGAAGGTCTCCGTATTGCGCATTTCGCCGATGACGATGACATCCGGGTCCTGACGCAGGGAGTGTATCAGGGCCGATTCGAAGGTCTCGGCGTCGAGGCCGACCTCGCGCTGCTCGATGATGCAGGTGCCGTCTTTAAAGGTATACTCGATCGGGTCCTCGATGGTGATGATGTGCTGGCTCAGGGAGGTGTTCATGTGGTCGATCATGCCGGCCAGGGTGGTCGACTTGCCCGAGCCGGTCGTGCCGGTGACGAAGACGATGCCGTTGTTGCTCTCGGAGATCTTGCGGAGGACCCCGGGGAGGTTCAGCTCCGCAATGCTCGGGACCTTGCCCTTGACGAAACGCAGGGTCAGCCCCAGTTTGCCGCGCTGCTTGTGCAGGTTCGAGCGGAAGCGCCCCACGCCTTCCTCCTCGAAGGCGAAGTCGGCGTCGCCGGTCTTGCGGAAGTCCTCGAGGTCACTGACATCCGCGATCTCCTTGATGGCCTGATCGAGGAAGTCCTTCGTCGTCGTGAAGTCGACCTCGATCAGGGTGCCGTCGACCCGCAGGACGACATTGGCGTCTTCGCGGATATGCCAGTCCGAGGCGCCCTCGGCAACCCCGGTGGCAAGGACATCGTGCAGCGATGAGCGGACCATACGACGAGTCTCCCGATAGGCGCACCGGCACCGGGCCGCGTCCTCGGCCTGGCGTCACGCCGGAGACCCGACTGTAGTGCGGCCGCGCGACAATGCAACAGCCCCCCGGCGCCGCCCAGGGCTGTTTGAAAGTCCGGTTCTGGCACCCCTTCAGGGTGCGTGGTGTGTGGGTTCGCGTTTCCGGGGGTCGTGCTGCGCGCGACCCCCGGCTACGATCTGGCACCCCTTCAGGGTGACCAGGTGAGCGCTGACGCGATCTTCGATCAGCCCTGGGCGCCGCCCATCAGCGGCCGCCGGGACGCTCACGGTGTGCCGCGGCGCCGGCC